>JAEXTR010000173.1 GCA_023406915.1 Bacteroidota bacterium | reverse complement strand
CTTTTACCCCCGCTTCAACCAAATCCTGAATTGCAGTAAGCGTCCTGAAAAACTGTTTTTGAATTACACGACGATATTCAAACCAATAATCATAGAGATCACCAACGATATACAAAGCCTCTGCATCATCCTTGATGCTATATAACAAATCCACCAGGAGTCTCTCTCTCCTGTATTCTTCTTCATCCGACAAAAGACCGAGATGAATGTCAGAAATGAAATAAATATTCTTCCGGACCATGGACTAAAGTTCCTTCTGAATGGATGAGATCAGAAGCTTTGAATCAGGGTCAAGTTCGATACTTGCTACTGAAGTCACACCAGAAAGTTGAAACATAGTTACTTTATCCTGAACAGGTACAAGATAGCGATGTTCAATCCCCTTTGTATCCGTAATCATCACAGGAATTGAAAAAGTGTATTGATCATAGCCTTTCTGAACTTGTTCAATCTGGAGCAAAAAACCTTCTTTATCTACAGTGACATAGAACTCCAGTTCGGGGATTCCAACGCCTGAATACACCCATTGATCAAAAAATTTATGAAGGTTCTTACCAGTGATCTTTTCAGCCAGTTGCTGAAATTGCTGAGTTGAGGCATTGGAGTATTGAAAATTGAGGTAGTACTCCTTCAGAAGTCTGAAGAAAAGTGAATCTCCAACCTCGTAGCGAAGCATTGCAAGCACCCATGCACCTTTGTGATAAACCAACTGAGAAAAGAGCCCATTTTCGGGATTATAGAGACGATCTGACTCATACAAGTCAAATGACTCCTGCATAATCCTTTGATACGCATCTTCTCCTCTTACCTTCTCATAGTATAGTGCTTCCGAGTATGTAGCAAAACCTTCGTTCAGCCAGATATCCTTCCAGGATGCCGGACCGACAGAATTTCCCCACCAATGATGCGCCAACTCATGAACGAGCACATCTTCAAACTGGTTTGTACCAGTCACCATCGGTACTGCCACGCCTGTGATAGTCTGATGTTCCATCGCACCAGACATCCATAAAAACTGTGCAATCCCGTATTTTTCACGTATGAACGGATACTCACCGAAAAGCTCGCTCAAAACGCCAATTATCTTAGGCTGAGTGGCAAAATCAATTTTTGCTTTCTCTTCGAATCCGGGTAATACATAATACTCCAGCGGCATCAGACTACCATCAGAGGCTGTATAGTTACCCGAAAGTACTGAATATTGGGCTGAGTAAAATGCAGTTAAATATGTTGAAATAGGATAAAGCGTTTTATAACAATAAGTCCGGTTACCACCTGATAAATAGACCGTATCTAAAACACCATTTGCCACAGAGACCATTGAAGAATCGTTGGTAATTGACAATTTTAGAAAAGCTTTATCATCAGGTCGATCATTACAGGGAAACCAGGTTGATGCGTACTCTGGTTCATTCATAGTATGCACGATGTCGTAACCATTGTACTTCCCGAAAACGAAAGAACCAAACCCTTTTTTCTCGGGTGTACCTGAATAAATAACCTTTACTGAGAAAGTGTCAGACTGTGGTACTGCAAAAGTGAGCCGCGATCCACGGTTATTATATGAAGCCTCAACTCCATTGATTGAAAAACTGGAAATGGACAGACGGGAGGAGAAATTGAGATCGATTCCGGTAAGGGTATCCGAAAGCCGCACTATTATTATCTCTGTGGTTCCTTCAATGCTTTTAATTGCTGTAAACAGAGAAATAGCAATCCGGTATTCCAGCACATCAATTTCATGTTGCCTGGGTGATATGTACCCTGCAATTGGGGATATATCGGTCAGTCGTGTACTACCGCGTAATTCAGTAAATAGTGTACCAATCAGGAGACTTCCAATTAATAGCGACGACAGGTAGAGAGTTAATGATATCCGGATGATTATTTTTTCCATTATTTTTGATTTTTTAACTTTAAAATGTAATGATTTCCTGAAAGACTTACTCACCCGTTTTCCAGGGTTACCATGCATATTCCCATCTCTTATGAAAATTTACAGAAAACATCTGCGACTCATTATCAGCAATAGTTTCATATTTATTCAAAAATGGTTATTTTGACGATTGCAAATCACAGTCACCTATTAGATAGGCGTTGAGAAAACGGACACCAAAAGCTGAGCGAAGTATGTTCTTTTCCAAAGATAGCACGAACGAAAAGCAGTTAAATGAATTGCTTGAGCGTGTAACTAAATTAGAAGAGGAGAATAAGCTCCTAAAGGAAAAACTGGACGCATACGAAGGACTCCTTGATACAGTTCAGGAAGCAATTTATGTTCAGGATAAGGATTCTAGATTTCTATACGTAAATAAAGGAGCAGTTAGGGTATACGGGTATGCCCAGGAGGAGTTTCTGGGAAAGACCCCTGAATTTTTATCCCCTCCAGGTAGAAACGATCTCTCCGCTGTACAGAAACTAGTTGAAAAAGCATTTCAGGGGCAGCCACAGAGTTTTGAGTTTTGGGGATTGCGCAAAGATGGTTCAATCTTTCCCAAACTCGTAAACCTTTCCCCCGGCAGATTCTTCGGTAAGGATGTTGTCATTGCCCTTGCTATAGATGTTACTCAACTGAAAGCCGTTGAGGCAGAAAGCCGTAGTATTCATGAGCGACTCAGTACCCTGATCGATCTGATGCCTGACATAGTATGCTTCAAAGACGGTCATGGTCGCTGGGAAATCTGCAACGAATTTGACAGAAAACTCTTCGGAATTGAACATGTTGATTACCGTGGGAAGAAAGATTCCGACCTCGCACAATTCTCCCCTTTCTATTTTGATGCTTTTATGGCATGTGAGGACAGCGATGAAATAGCATGGAAGAAAGGAGAGCCGAGCCGTAGTGATGAAACAATACCCACCCAGTCTGGCGAAGTAAAGATCTTCGATATTATTAAGGTTCCAACATATAACGATGACGGTTCACGAAAGGGTCTTGTTGTAGTAGGTCGTGATGTTACTGAGCGAAGAATTTATGAGAAGGATCTTCATGAGCTCAATGACCAATTAAAGGTCAGTGAAGCAAAATTGAAAGATATCAATGTACAAAAGGATAAACTCTTCTCAATCATCGCACATGATCTTAAAAATCCATTTCATCAGATTATTGGTCTCTCGCAGCTGCTTTTTGAAGACGCATCTAGTTACAATATGAATGATGTAAAGCAGATGAGCGAGATAATTTTCCGCTCGTCTAAACAAGGGTATGAGATTCTGGAGAATCTGTTAGAATGGAGCCGAACTCAAACTGATCGAATAGTTTTCAAACCTGAAGTGATAAACCTCCCGGAAGCAATTAACGAAGCTCTCTCCCGATTGGCAATGGTTGCAAAGCAAAAACGGATTGAAATTGAGTTCCAGCCCTCGTGCAGGTGTGAATCTATCGCTGACAGAAACATGGTACTGACCGTCCTGCGAAATCTATTGACTAATGCAATTAAGTTTTCAAAAAAGGATTCAAAAGTAGCAATTCGCCTGGTAAAGATTAATGAGACTTTTTGCAAAATTTCTGTAATTGATCAGGGAATTGGGATACCTGAACAGGATATAGAGAAGCTATTCCGAATAGATATAAAATACAGCCGCAAAGGTACACAGGGAGAGCAGTCAACAGGACTAGGTTTAATCCTTTGTAAGGAATTCGTAGAAAAGAATGGTGGAACATTGGAGGTTACCAGTAAGGAGGATGAAGGAAGCATATTCTCCTTCACACTGCCACTTGCAATGGAAAAAGAGTCAGAATAAGCATAAGTTATTTTCTTTTTTCAAAAGAATCACTATATTTTAAATCTGTAATTTTTTGGGCTCGTAGCTCAGTTGGTTAGAGCAGCTGACTCATAATCAGCGGGTCGCTGGTTCAAGTCCGGCCGAGCCCACCCGCAAAAGCGTCATGTTTCGCAGAAATATGACGCTTTTCTTTTCACTTTTTGCAAGATTTTTTTTATTCGCCCTTTTCATTCTTTGAAATAATTGAATAAAAGTTTATATTTGAAATCTAATTTGAAAAATGTTGCACCTGTA
Organism: Bacteroidota bacterium; assembly: GCA_023406915.1. Taxonomy (GTDB): domain Bacteria; phylum Bacteroidota; class Ignavibacteria; order Ignavibacteriales; family Ignavibacteriaceae; genus JAEXTR01. Next base: position 23,715 of record JAEXTR010000173.1, on the reverse strand, counting down.
GCTCAATTGGATAGAGCATCTGACTACGGATCAGAAGGTTGAGGGTTCGACTCCTTCCGGGTGCACCAAAGAAAAGCCCTTATGACTATTAGTTTTAAGGGCTTTTTCATTTTAAATCGATCTCTCCTGATTTTTACTTCCCCGTTTCACCATGATTATTATCCAGGTACCATTTAAAATAAAAAAACCGGAGACATTTCTATCTCCGGTGTACTGTTTTAATGGTTTAGCACAAAACTTATTCAAAGGTTGCTGTTGCCGTCTCTCCATCCCAGAAAAGTGTAATTACAGAGTACTTGCAAAGATCAATATCAAACCAAACTATTGCGTTTCCTTCTGAATCCATAATTCGAAGATCCCACAAACACTGATCCTCATTTGGCGAAAATACAATTTCACACTCAGACTCACTAGGGAGCACATCAACCCCGAGTATATCTCCGCCCCACTCATCAGTGTTGGCAGCTGAAAGATTCAACTGATCAATGACTACTCCTGTTTTGTTAACAATAAAGTAGCCTTCAAAATCCTGCTGCGCAAATGCCTGAACGGACATGAGAAGGAACAACACTGGGAAAACGAAGAAAGAGAATTTCCTCATAACAACCTCATAATATTTTAAATGATAAAAATAATAACACACTGAAACACCAGGAAGCATTGGGTGAATCATGGCGAATCTTAACACGGAAATTACACAATTCAGGAGAAATTACAACATTAGATTATTCTTCTTCATCCTCAATTTCCGTCGCTCCATTTCCGTTTTCCAATTGTGATTACCGGTGACAGTAACCCAAATACCATTGGTAGTAAAATGAAAAGAATCCAGGGATTGCCTTGACTGTTTTGTGAGTCGAATAGGAAGGCAAATGCCCACACAATGCTAAGCAGAAGGATAGAATATAATGGGATAAGAAGCATTCGATATTTCACTTCAGGATATCGCCAGGGTGTGATATAGAAAACGGCAAACATTCCCATAGCTACTAAAACAATTCCTGTTACCCCACCATCGTAGTTACTTTCTGCAAGTAATACAATTGCAATGACTACGATCCATAGAATTGCCCCTAAACCGCCACCGATCCATCCTATCTTTTCACCGACTCTGCTGTTGCTTTTATTTTGCGTTTGCATGTCCTTCAGCTCCTTTTCATGTTTGGTTAGCCATGTTCAAGATACTTGGATATCTCATGGTCATGTCTGAGAATATGTTTAATCAACCAATTATGAAGGATCTCTAGCACCCTATCGGTGATGTCTGTCTGTCCACCTTTATAATCCTGTAGGATTTCGATAACTTCCTTTACAAGTATCTGATGCTGCTTTTGATGCTCATGTAATTGTGGGTAAGCAATCTTTTTCATATACTCTTCCTCATCCTTAAAATGAATCTGAGTGTACGCTACCAGCTCTCTTAAAATACCGGAGTGAAGTTCATGATCCTGATTAGATGCTTTAGCTTCCGCAAGCTTGTTTATTAACGAAGCTAAATGCTTGTGCTGATCATCAAGGTATGGAACTTTCATATCATAGCTCTTTGACCATTGTATCAATTTCATCAAAATCACCAAAACTAACTTAGTGAAAGAAATATCGTTTCCGGGTTCTTAGCTGAAAAATGGAAACTCCTAAAGCGGAACATAACGGAGAATTAAGTGGAAATCAAGCAATTTGAGAGAAAGGAGTGATGGCTTGTAATCGCCATCACTCCTTAACAATTTAATCGTTGTACAACACAACCCGGTATCTTGCCTTATTTGATCCTGCATGTTCAAGCGCCCGATTGACTTCACTCATTGGGTAGAGCTCGGTTTTCGCCCCAACTCCCTTACTTGCAGCAAGCTTGAGCATGGATTCGATTGTCTTTCTGCTTCCTATAACGCTTGCAGTAATTGACTTCTGCCCACTGAGTAACATACCAGCATGGATGGTGATCGGCTTACCAGGCAGACCGACAAAACACAGTACTCCATTTGATCTTAACAGGGTTACATATCCCTGCCAGTCAAGATCAGCCCACACTGTGTTAATAATAAAATCAAAGTAGCCCTTCAGCACAATCGCAGAGGATGCCTGAGTACTCACTGAGAAATGATCCGCCCCTAAGGCTCTTGCTTCCAGCTCCTTTTCAGGTGTTGATGAAAATGCGGTTACTTCAGCTCCCAATGCTTTTGCGAACTGTATGGCTAAATGACCTAAGCCCCCAATCCCAATAACACCTACGCGGGAACCTGGTCCAACTTTCCACTTTAGCATCGGAGAATAGACTGTAGCACCACCACACAATAATGGCGCCGCAGCTGCAGAATCTAAACTCTCAGGAATTCTGAAAGCAAAACGGGAATCAACAATAACTTTATCAGCATAACCACCGAAATTACCAACACAAGTTGCATGGGATGAAGCACAAAGATTTTCATCTCCATGGGTACAATCGACACATTCAAAACAGGACCCACACTGCCAGCCAACCCCTACCCGGTCTCCAACAGCTAACTCTGTAACCTTCTTCCCAATACCAGTTACGTTACCAACGATTTCATGACCCGGTACTAAGGGAAATTGGCTGATGCCCCAATCATTATTGATCAGATGAATGTCACTATGGCAAATTCCACAATGCGTGATAGCAATCTCAACATCAAGATCACCAAGTTCCCTTGGGGCATAACTGAAGGGTCTGAGCGATTCGCGTACTTGATACGCAGCATAAGCTTTAATCATATTATAACTCCACATAAAAAAGTTTATGATTTTTTAATAGGTTTATCTGTTAAAACAATAGTTATACTCAGAATAATTCAATAATTTCGGGAACAAGTAGATGTTTTTCCGGGTTAATTTTACGAGCGCCTGATCTAAACCTCCCGCTCCTAAATTTTGTTCCTGGCTCGCATGAAGGGAACGAATTGTAATCCAATAAACTAATTAACCTAATTTTTGTAGTAGGATTTCCGACAAATCTATAGGCAATTGGAGCGAATTTTTGGGATCATCATCTTAAGAATAATTACTTCAGAATTGTCTTCGTTACCTTAGACTATCAGTTAAACAGGTTTTATGTGATAAATAAGCGTCAAAACCTAACAAATTCCAATCAGACTCTGAATGGTGTTCCACACATACAGGTTTTCAACCAGAACGTGTGCGACACCAAACTTCCTAATGCATCAAAGGCATGGAAAGAAGTGCAGAGTTCATTGTTACCTTCCCTTCTAACTGTCCTAAGACGGGTTCTGGACATTTCCCTTTCATTGACTGGAATCATTTTAGTTATACCTACTGTTCTGCTTTATGCATTATTTATATTGATAATTTTTCGTAAAAACCCAATTTTCGTTCAAAAGCGTGCGCTTAGCAATCTTCATTCCCCAATTTCGATCTGGAAGCTGACGACCCTGCAACCCAGTGTAAATATCGAGTACCTTAACAATGAGACGATGCAAAAAACCGGCAAACCACGGTTGTTTTTTCCGTTTGGAAAGTTTTTATGGCAAAGTGGGATAGATGAGTCCTTGCAATTTTTTAGCGTTCTCAAAGGGGATATGTCTTTGATTGGACCTCGTCCACTGGATTTTTCGGACCTCAGTCGTCTCGAATCCTTACATCCAACTTTGATGCAAACACGTTCCCGTATTACCAGTAAACCAGGTATTTCAGGTCTTTGGCAACTACAACGATCTCCTGAGCTCTCCTATGAAGAATTGATCAGACTTGACTCTCAATACGAAGCACAAAAAAGTTTTTCGCTCGATTTAAAACTCATTCTTTCTACAGTAATGAAGATGATCAGGAGTGTCCACCTGGACACGCTGAGAGAGAAAAAGTGAGCACTTTTCACATATTCTTATTATGATCCGTCTCTGTTTGTCAAAGAGTTACCTGCTTTTTTCGCATGGGTACTTATCAATCCCACGAGTCAGTTTATCCTGATTTTTCTTACATTTAAATTTATATTTCAGCCATTTACAATTCTATTTGCCTGACTGGTCAACCCTATGATACTAAAATCGCTTCGGTTTATACTTCGGTTTCTTCTCATTCTCATCAGCATGCTGATGTTGCTTATTAGTCTGCCATACCCGACAGCTTACGTTTATGATTTTGAAGAACCGGTACCCTTTTCCGGTAGAAACTGGCATAACCCCTATCAGGATACGACTGGTAGCTGGCAAAAATCTGTATTTCACGCTCACAGCAAGGCATGGGGTGGGTTGACGAACGGAAAACTTTCGGCTGAGGAGTTCACAGCTCATTATGACTCACTTGGATACGATGTTATCGGATTATCTAACTATCATTTAATTACTAAACATATTGATGACTCTGAAGTATTCATTCCAATCTATGAGCATGGTTATAATGTGATGAAACGCCATCAGGGTGCTATTGGCGCAAAAGAAGTCGTTTGGAAAGACTTTCTGCTTATTCAAACACTGCACCACAAACAGAGTATGCTGCAGTTTCTTCGTCCCACTACCGAGTTCATCGCGATCAACCATCCGAAATTTGTGAATGGTTATGAACCGGAGGACTTTAAAGTACTTGGTGGTTATGATTTTATTGAAGTCCTGAACCATTATAGAATCAGTGATCTTCACTGGGATTATGCCCTTGCCAATGGAAAAAAGGTTTGGGGAATTGGAAACGATGACAGCCATAATCAATGGAAAGAGAATGAATCCGGAAGATATTGGACGATGGTACGTGCTGCTTCCAACAAACGTGCCGATATTTTTGCCTCTCTGCGTGCTGGAAAAATGTACTCTGTATCAGGTTCAAAGGCAAAACTAACCATTCATCCAACCAGAATTGAAGTCAGAAATGACTCTCTTTTCGTTGAAACAGATACGATTGCAAATGTTTTTCACTTTATCACTGCCCCTGGCAACATTGCTGATTCAGTAACCAATAGCAATTCTGCTGCCTACGCATTAAAGCAAAATGATACATATGTGCGTATCGTTATCAAGAATGATGCAAATACACTCTATCTGAACCCAGTAATCAGATATGATGAAGTTATACCCGACCCACCACGAATACCAGAGGTAAACTCTTCACTTACATGGCTTTATAGATTTTTTTGGGTACTTGTTTATGCCGCCATTATCTGGGTTATCTATCGGAGATTCTTCAAAAAACGTAGTGAGGTAGCCTGATGACTACCGGCAAAAGAGATATTCTTATTATTGCAGTACTTTCAGCCTTATTGTTTATCCCTTTTATAGGGAATGTACACCTTTTTGACTGGGACGAAATTAATTTTGCTGAGTGCTCGCGTGAAATGATAGAAACTGGAGATTACCTCAGGGTACACATTGATTATGAACCCTTCTGGGAAAAGCCACCTCTCTTCTTTTGGTTTCAGGCAGCATCGATGCACATTTTTGGCATCAATGAATTCGCAGCACGCCTCCCAAACGCCGTTGCCGGTGTCGTTACTCTAGTATTACTTTATTTAATTGGCAACAGGATTTCCGGACGGGTGTTTTCTCTCTTCTGGGTGATAGCCTATGCCGGGAGTATTCTCCCATTCTTCTACTTTAAATCCGGGATTATTGACCCACTTTTCAACCTTTTCATGTTTCTGGCGGTGTATTACCTTTATAAACGGTATTCACTTGGACACAAGGAGCATGCGGTTCTTTTTCTTTCAGGGTTCTTTGCAGGCCTAGCAATCCTAATAAAGGGTCCCGTTGGCTATCTTCTTCCTTTTCTAACGCTGGTGGTCTTCTTTTTAATTAAACGAAAGACTATCTCCTTTGATTTCAAAGGGCTCTTCCTCTTCTCTGTTTATGCAGCAATAGTCTCATTGCTTTGGTTTGGTGCTGAAATTATGTCCAACGGCACCTGGTTTATGGAACGGTTTATTCATTATCAGATCAGACTTCTCACAACGGGTGATGCAGGCCATAGTGGTCCTATTTATTACCATGTGGTTGTGCTCTTGATTGGTTGTTTTCCTGCTTCAGTTTTACTTTTCTCAGGAATAGGTAAAAAAACTGAAATGAATGAAGCTGGCAATGGTATGAAACTGTGGATGATTATTCTCCTTGCTGTAGTGGTCATTATCTTTTCAATCGTTAAAACAAAAATTCTACATTATTCATCGCTGGCATACTACCCGATTACATATTTGGCTGCTGTAGGTATGTATCAGCTGGTCACCGGTAAGAGTCAGTGGAACTGGAAAAAGAGTACCGGACTAATTGTTCTCGCTGTTATTCCTTCAGTGTTGTTCACTGCGATTCCGTTGGCTGGTATGTTTAAAGCTGATATTATTCCAGTACTCAGGGATAAGTTTGTTGCGGGAAACTTGCAAGCTGATGTACAATGGCTCGGGTTTGAGTGGATAATTGGACTTATAATTTTTATTGGAACGGGGGTAAGTATCATTTACCTCCACAAGAAGGAATTTGTCAGAGGCTTTGTAATTCTGTTTGGAAGCGTTGTCGTCACACTCTCATTATTTCTGCCTCTGACAATACCTAAACTCGAAGGCTATATCCAGGGAGCACCGATAGAATTCTATAAGGAAATAAGTGGTAGGGATGTGTATGTAAAGGCTATTGGCTTCAGAAGTTATGCAGACCTGTATTATTCATTTAAGCCGAAAAAACTCAGTGCAAGTGCAGCAGGGGTTCCCCATACAGAGTGGGAAAAATGGCTTGCAGATAGCGGAAAACCTAAGTATCCGGCGTACTTCGTGACGAAAATCAATGAAAAAGAGAAACTGATGGAAAAGTACCCAAAACTCAAAATACTGAAAGAGAAGAATGGCTTTGTATTTTTTGTCCGCCAGGATTCTACAACTTCACGGAATGAGTAAATACCTTTCAAACTTCATTATTCCGTTCCGCTGCAAAAAATGCTGGAATGATACCCGCAATACACCAAAACCATAGGTGACACTTCTCTTAAAATTAATAGAAGAAGCTTCCGGAAAATATTTGGTTGGGCAACTCACTTCTGCGATATCAAATCCTGAAAATACGATTTGAGACAGCATTTCATTATCAAACACAAAGTCATCTGAATTTTTACCGAGATCGATTGCATGAAGCACTTCTTTTGAGAAAGCCCGATACCCAGTATGATACTCGGAAAGTTTTTGACCTATCAAGAGGTTCTGTGCAAGTGTTAAAATCCGGTTAGAAATGTATTTATAAACTGGCATTCCGCCTTTTAATGCTCCCTTACCAAGAATTCTTGAACCAAGAACACAATGATATAACCCTGAAGCTATCAACCACGCCATAGAAGGAATGAGTTTGGGGGTGTATTGATAATCTGGATGCAGCATAATCACAATATCTGCACCAAGCTCGAGTGCACGCTTATAACAAGATTTCTGATTCCCTCCATACCCTTTATTCTTCTCATGCCTGATAACCTCTCTGATGCCAAGTTGACCCGCAATTCGTGCTGTATCGTCCTTGGAAGCATCATCCACCAAAACAACATCATCAACTATATCAAGTGGAATCTCTTTATAGGTTTTCTCAAGAGTCTTCGCAGCATTATATGCAGGAAGCACGACAACAATTTTTTTACCATTCAGCATAGAGCAATCAATAAAGTCAAAATTCTCATGAATTACAATAAGTCTTTAAGTACGGACATCAGGCGATCTCTGAAGATGGGTTTTGAGATAAAACCCGAAAAACCAAATTCCACAAATTTCTCCTTATCACCCGGAAGTACATACGCAGTGGACGCTATGATAGGTGTGTTCTTGTATGATGGCATTTGCCTGATCATGCGCAAAGCATCCATGCCATTATAATCACCCTGAATATTGATATCGAGTACAATAAAATCAAAGTCTATAGTATTAAGTAACGGAAGAGCCTCTTCAAAACTCTGGGCAAAATCAACACTCCTCAAGTCTTTGAACTGAGTTTTAAACAGCACCTGAGCATCCAGCTGATCCTCAATATATAAACACCTGAAATCAGTGAAAGAAAACACTCTTTCCTCAGCCGTTTCTATCTTCCTTACCGGTTCAGATGTTGTTGGATCAACGACTGGTGCAATTTGGTTTTCTTGTGTATAAGTCTGCCTCAGTGGTGCGACTGAAGATGGTTGCACATCCTCCGGGAAAATGGGTGCAGGATCAGCTAAGAAAGGTTTTCGCACCCTCCCTGAATCGGGCAAAGGATCATTTTGGGTCTCTGGGATTGCGTGAATCTCACCGCCGGTTTGACCAGCAAACTGAATCGGGAAGACGAAACCCAATTCTGATACCTTTCCTGATTTTAGTACCCTTTGGAAAGCCCCACCAAGGACATGAAGCAGCTTTTTTACAGTGTAAATTGAGAATCGCGACATTCCTAGTGCTCTTAACGAAGGAACATCTGGTACACTGAAAAGATTTTCCATAGCATGGAGCAGTTTTTCGCTAAGATTCCCTTCATTATCCTTTAAAGTTACAATAAACTGTTCAGCATCAGTCTGGTACAACGAAAGGTAAAGCCGCTCATGCATGGTAACATGTGAAGCCAGTTTTACGAGGAGTCCCATGAGCACACGTAGCTTAGCTAAATCCGTACTTACCTTTAAATTTGAAGTGAAGCGTTCGAATACGACCTTCTTTTGATAGGGATTCACACTCTCCTTTAAATCATCAGTGAAGCTTTTAACCAGAGAATCAATGCTCACTGTTGAAACAGTAAAATTCATCATTTCCTGCTCAGTCTGCGCAAATTCACCAATTGAATTCATAGTGTACAACAGTTTATCACGATTCTGGTTTATTATCTCCAAAAACTCTTTTTGCTCTGCAGTGGGTTGGTCAATTGTGTCCCTGATTTCGTAAATAAACCCAAGAATAACATTAATTGGGGTAAGCAGTTCGTGGAAGATATAAGATATCTGTGCAGGGTCTATCCCTGAAGTAATTACAGGTGATCCGGTGGAATCAACCATAACCTGACGCTCTACCACCACTTCTCTTACAACTTCAACTGGTTTCGATTCCTGCTGTACGGTTACTACATTTTGTTCCTTTGCAATGAACAGAAAATGCGAAACCTCTCCATTGAAATCCTGTAAAGGCTTTATCGTTACCTCAAAATCAAGAAACCTGCCCTTGGCTGTCCGCAATTGTAGCGGCATTGCATCTGCCTCTTTGATTGAAGTATGATTAATGATTGACAATACTTTACTTCTGTCCTGATCTGGAAGAAGCGAAATCAAAGATGAGTTTCTGAGTCCTTCAGCGAAATACTCTAGCTTTGATTCAGCTGCATTGTTGAATCTGGTAATAAAACCAGTACGGTCCGTTATAAACAGGCAATCTCCGGTACCGTTGAATGACTCCCTGAGAGCAAGCACTTCTTGCTCTTTCTCGAGTTCATTCCCAATATCCTTAATAGCAAGGATATGGGCTTCACGACCATTATGATCCGATGCCTGCCTCATAACCATTACCATCAGTGATCTGCCATCTTTGGTTCTGTGTTTGTATGGACCAGAAAAGGTACCCTCAGGTATGGCGTTTTTATCAAGGAGAGACTGAATATCCTCCATATTGTATAGATCTGTTATATCCATTCTGAGAAACTCATCTTCAGAATAACCATACAATGACACTGCAGCCATGTTCACCGCCATAAAAGAATAATCTTCAACGGCATAAATCACCATGGGCATGGGGTTTCGCTCAAACAGCAATGAATACATTTCGCCTCGAGTCCTGATAAAAGTGTCTAATGAGTTGTTTAAAAAATCTTTGGTAAAAATAACCATAAAAGTCGGGTTATAATAATCCACAACCCGTTCAGGCAGGAAAGTCAATTGATAATTACCAGTCTCAAAACTGATAACGCTCCCCTCTTTTCGTTCTCTTAATAATGCTAGCAGCTCTTTGTTTTCGAGGATATTCCGTTCATTTCCAAGTGCAAAGGCAATTCTCTTAAGTCCAAGAGATATTTCTGAAACAACCCCAGCGGCATCACAACGTAAAAATGGAAAACTGTCATCAATTATCACTGGCTGAGCTTCTGATCCTTTCACTTCATTACGTAACGCTGCATGCAAACCCAGAAACATAGTCTCAGGTAAAAGAATCGTTAGGCGGTATAATCCTTCGTCCCCGGCAGGAACAAAAGGATAAAGTAGTACCCGTGCCCTCTGACCGCAAAATTCATCAATCATAGGATGGGTTAGTTCCAGTAAGGAGTTAAAGTCGGATAGGAAGGATGACGAATCGCTAAACAACTCAACTAAAGGATAAGCCAGATAATCAGACTCTGGTTTTCCTTCAATATTAAAAGTCTCTTTTTCCAGTAATTCAGCAAATGCTGCATTTACAAGATTGATAGTATGGAATGAATCAGACAACCACAATGGAAATGGGAGCATGTCCAATCTAGCCTGCATTTCTCCTCGGGCAACAAAAGTGTTCGGGTTGAAACTCCTGAACTGCTGCATGAGCATCGTAACGGAATCAGGTAAAATTGCTACCGCATCCTCAAGAGATATTACACGAAGCGATATGGGTGATTGGTTTTTCATGGGGCTAAAACTGAAACGCCCGCCGATAAAGTGCGGGCGTTCAGATTCATGCTATCTGTTCAATTAAGGATTATACACTATCTCAGCAATATTGGAATACTCTGAAAATTCACCGCCTCTGCCACATCGTACACGGTAAAATATTCTGGTCTGGCTGGTGGGCATCATGGTATCATCAAAAGTAACAGCATCACTGGTTAATACCTGACGTTCTGTCCAGTTTCCGGTTTCACCAAGTTTCCGCTCAATGTAGTAGTTTAGCTCCTCAATAGAATTATCATTCCAATTAAGCCGTATCGTATTCTGGGTGACTGTAGGCGGTCTTAGCTCTGTGGCAACAAGACCAGATGGTGCCAGCAAGTTATACTGACCAATCGTGACTTGCACTTCATTGGAAATGGCGGAATCAGAGGATGAATAAACAATTAATCTGTAATTATACGTACCACCACTGAATATCCCTGAGCTTTCATCGAGATACTCTGTTGCACTTGGTGCAATTACCTTTAGGTCTGTGAAGTTCAATGCATCAACAGTTTTTCGCTGCACTTTAATAAAGTTCACCTTAACATCTCTGTTAGTCCACTTTAATCGAACCTTCTTTGTACCAACAGGAGTACCGGAGAGATCATCCGGTGGATTAACTGAGGATGCTGATGAACCCTTTGAATTAACGATCGCACTAAAGACCGATGTACCGATGTTGTTTACAGTTTTAAGTTTGTAATAATACAGTACGGTTGGATCGGCTATAACATCATTAGTGTTTCGTGCGGTCCCGGCAAGTTCACGGTACAAAACAAATGAGGAAGGGTCACTTGCACCAACTGCGCGGTACATTTCATACTTTACAACATTTGTGGAACTGTCAGACCACCTGATGTTAATCGTGTAAGGATTATCTGATATTTTCAGAACTGATAATCCGTACGGAGCCGTCGGAGGTAGTGAAGGTTGCGCAGCAACAAGAATATCAGTCATTGTTGGTGTAGTAACTACATTCCCGCCAAGATCAGCTACAAGAAGATAATAACTGATTCTGGTACCGAGAAGTGAAGCTCCCGGAGTCCATTTTACAGCTGGTCTTGCACCTTCAGCTGTGGCAGAAAACCTTTTTATCATTGCGCTATTTACATACAGTTCAACATACGCAAGCCCCTGATCATCATAGGCATCATAGATTATTTCATATTCACGCTGATAGATTGTATCATTCGTTACAGGTGAATAAAGCGCTACTGTAGGTGGCAATGTGTCTGAACTGCTGATAGAGTCTGCGCACCCGAACGAAATAATTCCTGCAAAGGTGACAACTATCAGCCATAGAAAGGCTTCAGCAAATTTGAGTGAACGGACAGATTGTGTTGTGGTTGTATTTAACATTTTAAACATCCTCATCAATATCCAGGGCAAAGTCGACGTAATAGATGCGGGTCTCTCCAGGTTCCATTCCAGACACATCCAGTGTTAAAACGCCTTCTTTCTTATCATAAGAAGTTTTTGGCATTTTGGTTCCGATAATTTCGGTGCTCATTGAGTATTTTTTGACACCTTTTGGAAACTCAACCGGTAAGGTAAATTTTGAAACCTTTTTATCACCTACATTTGAAAGTCTGATTGCAATTCTACGTTTTCCAACTGGTTCAACCTGCATCTCAACTTTCTTTTTCATTTCCCACCAGCTTTGCAATTCGGGCAATGAAGTAATCCAAACCCGCTTACTCTTCATGTATTGCAGTACAGTATCAACCACACCTGCAAACTGCGGCTGGAGCTGATAACCGGTATGAACCTTCAGAACATACAATCCGCCTTCAAAAATCAGCCGATCAATATCTTCTTCATAGGTATAAATCTGGAAATCCGTTCTCATCAGGCTGTCTCTTCTGATGATCTCGTAATCATCACGGGCTGTCTTCGTAACGATGATCATTGGCTTATCACCCTTGATCACCTGTTTTGGCTCAGAACGATCCGTGAGCGAATCTGTAATCACGTACTTATACCCTGCACTAGCCATAGCCATGAGTGTATTATCGTCAAATAAACCATAGTACGGATTTAGTCCAATAACATTATTGCCAAGTTTTCCTCTGAGTGTTTCTCTCATCTTTTTCATCTGTTCAGTTTGGGTATTCAGATCATTAAGCTTGTTAATCGTATCGTTGACCGATTCCATGTACCCAATATCAAGCGTAACACCTATATCGCCAAAAGCTGATAATGATTTGAAGAGTGTAGAATTATTCTCCAGAAGCTCAGCATTCAGAATAAAAGAAGCACTGACCTTATGCTTCCTGAGTATAGGAAGCAGATTCTTTATATTATCCTGTTCCTCATCGATCGATGCAACTACTACTGCAGCAGCATCATACCCAGCTGGCCAGGGTTTGATAAATGATACAGGTCTGTTTGTAAGCCAGTACAGTGCGTTCTTTATCAAACGGTCAAAAACAACATAGTCTTCCTGTACTCCGACTACTGAAAGCAGATCAAAACCCATCCAAACATATTTTCCAGCACCATAATTACCCTGAACCATTCCTGCGCTCATTTTAACTTCTTCTGCAACAAGTCCGCTATCAGACCGGAAATTGTACCAGAAGCTGACTTGTGTAGCACGGGGCTCAAGTACCCGAACCGCAATTGGATTATCCCAGGTTGCGACCTTCATAGTATAACCAATAGGGATATTTGCAGTAATCGGCATATTCCCCCGAAGGGTGTGAAGCAAAGTTTCCCTCGTACGCATTAGGTCCCTGACGAAGTTAAATCCAAAGACCTCTCTGAAAAACTCCCAACCTCTCCACTTGCCACCTTCAGCATAACAGGCAGTACCACCTGTGGCAAACACTGCACCACCAGCCTCAAGATACCTTTTCACCTGGGTCACCTCATCATACTCATAGATTTCACACCAGGCAGGATGATTGCATCGTATTCCTTTAGTTTACCTTGTTCCAGATCTTCGTCGCTGACTACATCGTACTTGAACTTATAGCCATCCAGGAATTTCTTCCAGGTTGCAACGTTATCATTCATCCATGTGCTGCCTTCGGGCTGCATATTCTCAGTTTTCTTTGAGTAAACAATGGCAAACTTGAGATCAGAATTCCCAACGATGTCGCCAATGGACTTCAGAGCAAAAAGATCTTTAGAGAAGGCATAGGGTCCGTAAACACCTTTCATGATGTATGAAAAGATGAACAATGATCCGCCAACTATGAGCACACCACTGATGAGGATCATCAGCATTGTGACAAAGCCGCCTCTCTTTTTTCTCTTTATCTCCACTTTATTGCTCCTGAACGCTTTTGTTGTTCTTGCTGCTTATCCTGAACATTTTCAGAAGTCACTTTAATGAAACGCTGAGATGCTGGTCGAACCGGAGCTGCCTCATACGTGCCACCCGAAACAGGTTCAGATGAACCAGTGGTTCTTCCATCTTCTTTGGTATTCAGCATCTCAATTGTCACCCGTGGCGATGTAGAACGGCTAGCTTCCTGAATAATGCCGGTCTGACCCTGCGATTCAGGTGTTACAAGCTCAGCCTGAATAGTTGCAGGCGGGGCTACTGCCGGAGCAACACCACGCTTCTCCCTAACCTTGTAAAGCACATATGCGCCGATGGACAGAAAGAACGTCGTGATTGTTGCCACGAGGATGATTGTTGCGAGAATCGGAATCAGTTCCATGTATACTCCAGATATCTTAAAACTTTTTTATGATTTAGGTACGCTACCGCTTAATCCGGTACGCTCTAACTTACCCCATGTCATTTCGAACCCAAGAAATTCCTCTACTGTGGACATCACTTTCGCCACGTCAATAGTAAGAACAAAAAACATTCTGTAAATGAGGGAGTAAGGAATTAATCTGAACTCTTCATCTTCAACAGCGATACAATAAAGTGCTGTTGCCACATCAAGCAGACACAGGAAGAGCCACCAGAAGAAAATCAGCTGCGTGTATCCATAAAACAACGCAACGATGATAAAAAACAGATTTGCAAAGATGTTCATAGCCGGCCAGATCAATGCTTCGTATGCCATGGTCCACAGAATAAAGGTGTCGCCAAAATTGATCGTCGGATTGATCAGCAACCTTCTATGCTTCCTGATCGCCTGAAGAATGCCGCGGGTCCAGCGGTATCTCTGCTTCAGCAATTGATGCAGCTTTACAGGTGCTTCTGTATAAGAGATAGCACGTGGTTCGTAGTAGATCTTCCAACCCTTTGCCAGAATTTTCAGCGTAAGGTCAGCATCTTCGGCAAAGGTTTCGCTTGAATAATACCCAACCTGTTCAATCGCCTTCTTACGGAATAATCCAATAGGACCGGGTATAATGTTCACCAGGCGCAAAAAGCTCTGGGCTGCACGTGCCATATTCAATCCCTCTATATACTCTAGGGCCTGAAGGTCAGTGATCATTTTTCTGCGATTCAAGACTTTCACATTCCCTGCAACTGCGCCAATTTTTGGATCTGCAAAATGCTGAACAGCCATCTTAATTGTATCCTCAGAGAGCTGAGAGTCGCCATCCATACAGAGTACTATTTCAGCCTTGCTATAACTGATGCCGGCGTTTAATGCACGGGATTTTCCACCATTGGGTTTTGAAATAAGTGAAACCTTCACGTTCCCGTACCTGCCCTCGTGATACCCAACCAGTGTTTTCGCAACTTCATAGGTGTTATCTGTTGATCCATCATTAACAATGATAATCTCATAATTCTGGTAATCAAGATTTATAAGGGAATCAACAGAATCTTTCAGTACAATACCCTCATTGTACACAGGCACTATGATTGATACAAACGGATTGTAATCTTTCCTCTTTCCGAAAGTGTACCCATTGATATAGAGATAGGCAAAAAATAACAAACCAAAATATCTGAAGAGAAGAACCAATAAAAAAAGCAGGAGCCCAATTATTGTGGCATACTCCAACAGAGCACTGATCGTGAGATTTGTATATGGTAGTGTAAATGCAATAACTGCGATCATAGAAAGTGATGCAAGGAATGAAATAATCATTCTGCGGAAAATGAGGGACTTTTTGTTAATCTTGCCCTCACCTGCTTCTGTGTTCTTAACAGTTATTTTTGTTTGTTTAATCTTTGACATCTTTTGAGCCTTAAAAACATACTATTCAATGTACAATTAATGTGCCACAATGTAAGTGATTGTTTTTTAATTATTTAAGCTATTTTGTCTCAATTTGGTATCCAACATTGATACATAGAGCATTTAATGTTTCATTTTGATACATTTAGAATATCGTCCAGAAAGCAGTGATATATCCAGACTGGGCACCGTAACCGACAATATCACGAACGGTATTGCTGGCAGTACCACGGAATCTGATCGTCAGGTTCTCCAGTGGGCTCCAGTCTATGGCACCGGTCAATTCACGCAGGAAATACTCGCTTTCAGGTATAAATCCAAGTTTCCCACCAATCTTGAATTCGACCTCATCATCACCGTAGATTGTCCAATCAGCGAAAATACTGTGGGAATCATAACTCTTCGGTGAAAAATAGAGGACAGACCTTCTGGAAAAGATTGTAAGATAGTATTCGTAACCTACGAACAATGCTGGGTCAAAGTACTTTCCAAGACGTAGTTCAAGTAATGATCCTTTATTCCCATCGGTTATATCAAGATACGTATATTTGCCTGCAAACTTGAATCCTGATGGGATTTGATAGAAGCCACTGAACCTGTAAAGATCAGTCTTCAGAAGGAACCTTCTGGTGTAAGAGAAGTAGTCCACCAGGTTAGGAGAATACAATACTGTTGCTGCCTCCTGATTAATATAATCGAGACGCACTTCATAGATATTCTTTTTCTCTGAAAGTGCAAATGCCTCGAAGAGCGAGCTCTTTTTTCCAAAATCGACATAATTACTGGTTCCGAATGAAATGCCTAATCGGACATACGGTAAGAAGTTCAGAAAGACATTCATTTTCAGAGTGTTGTAATTAATCTCGGTATTATCTGACGATATTCGTCCACGGAATAATGACCCACCCACGCTGAGGAAGTCGAGGACACCCATCTCAACAGATCCACCGTATAGCATATAGTCAAAACCAAGATTGTCTGAATAGATTGAGAAGATCGGGGATAACAACATATAGCTTGGGAAACTTGATAAGAATCCAGCCAGTCCTGTTCTTGGAACCCAGCCTTTTCGCATCTCAACCATCGCGATCTCTGAGGAGTCGGTTAATGTCTCCAGCATTGAGTCGTATTTATCTGTTGCCTTACTGTACTCTCCCAATCCAACATAAGCATCACCCAGGAAAAGGTTAGCAGCAAAATCTGCATTACCCTCGGCGACTAACCTTTCAAATCCTGCGACTGCTGAATCGTACTGACCCATTGTATAGAATACTTTTGCTCTTTCAAGTTCATACAACGGATCATAACTTTCTAATATCAACTCATCATATAAACTCAATGCCTTATCATAGTTTCCTGCACAAACATTAAGGTCGGCATACTCTTTCTTAATCGTAGGAGTGAATTCCTTTTTCGCCAGAAAATCATCATAGACCTGAATAGCACCAAGGCAATCCCCTTCCCGGAACAAATCTCTTCCTCTTTCGAGAGAAGCAAAAAGCTGTTCTTCTTCATACCGTAATTTCCTTAATTCAAGATTGGACTCAAGTGTAGGCAGTTCAGGGTGATTTGGTGCCATTTCCTTGATCCGAACTAAGAGTGTATCGGCTTCTGGGAATTTGTTTTCATTTGTTGACAGAGCAGTAAGACCAATGAGTGGCTCTGGCTTGTCTGATTTAATCGCTCTCGCCTTTTCAAGTAGTTCTCTTGCCTGTTCATAATCCTGATTCAGCCAGACGTTAATAAGTCCACGTAAAAGAATATACTCATATTCATCAGGGTACTCCTGAACCAGTGGATCAAGGTATTCAACAGACGTATAGTAATCTTTGACCTGTGCAGAGAGGAAAGCATATTCGTATCGTAATTCCTTATCTGTTTCTTCGGGATTCCGCTCAAAATAATCACGGTACATTGAAATTGCTTCATCATATTGAGAGAGGTAAGCATAATACTTCCCTATTTCAAGCAGCGCTTTTTTGTCATCAGGATTACCAGCCAGCGAACTCATGGATTTGTTTATCCGCTCAGTATAGATAGTCTCTCTTTGCTTCTGTACCTTATCATTCAACTCAATAAACCGCTCTTCTGCAGAATGCTTCAGTTCCAGTATTCTTAACTGTTCCCAGGCTTCCTCTAATCTATTCTCCTTCAACAGTTCCTGAACCAAAGTAAAGCGGGTATCAGAGTCTCCCGGGTTTGACCGCAGAATACGATAGTAACGGTCAATCGGGTACTCAGGTTGTACATTTCCCTGATTACGGTTACGGGCTTCCATAGTATCATGATAGGTATGCAGATACGGTTTGCCCCTCGCCATATTTAAACCGTCCTGTGCTTCCTTAAAGTAAGGACGAAGTGCCAATGCCTTCTCAAACGCATCAATTGCAACCTGATTCTTACCTAACCACATAGTAAAATATCCATACTCACACCATAAACGATGATCTGATGGATGTTTTGTAGTGAATTTTTTGAGTATAGTTTCTCCTTTAACAAGACTCCCAGTTTTTTTAAGAATCTCACAATATCTGATTACTTCGTCAGGTGAGGGTTCTTCCCTTGCCAAAAACTTATCATACCACTGTTCGGCAAGCGCCCATTCTCCGAGATTCTTATACGATTTACCAATCTCAAGATAATTCACACCTTTTGCCGGATTAATAGCTATCTCTCTTTCATGCCCAAGAATCTTCTTTTTCAGCTGGGCATGCCATACCTGAGTCATCCTGTTCAGGTCGGTATTGATAGCCTTATCGTTTGGGGCAAGCTTTCTGGCGAGCCTGAGATCATAAACAGCATATTCCAGCTGACCGCGCTGCTCATAGCAAAGACCCCGGTTGTGATAACCGGAGGCATCACGAGGATTAGCAGAAATGAACTTGTTCAGAAGTTCAATTGCCTCACCGTATTTGCCGCTCTGCATCTGTTTCAATGCATCAGTCTTATACTGCTGAGTATTGCCCTGCGCAAACAGATTCGCCTGTGATACAAGCAGTGCAAAGAAAATGCAGAAGATTGTAATATATGCCCTCATAACGAAAGTCCGATTTGGTTAAGCTTAAGAAATCAATTCGTCTAAAAGTGAACTTGCACTCTCAATCGAGTCTGTGATCCTGTATTGCCGGTAATAGATCACTTCCATGATCTCCTCCGGGGTCAGCGTTGACGACTGGGGTAAGTTATCCTTGATTTTCGAAGATAGCATCGTGATAAACTTACTGTCAGAATTGGTTGATAAAACGATGACTGTATCCTTTATGACACACATTTTATCCTTCTTTTCTGTCGAAAGCCGGACACTGTTTTTCAACTGAGAAAGCGTGAGAATACCATTCTTCGCAGCCTCAGTTTCTATCTTAAAAGCAATAAGTGAGAAGAGTGCACCGGTGCTTCTGAATAAGGCTATCTGATTATTCAACAGAAGAGTAAAATCAGTGAGATCATACAGATTAGAAAACGTCACTGCATCATTGGTCAGCTCAACACTGCTGAGAGCCGAAAAGCCATTTGATCTGAGCGTTTCAGCAGATACTCTTGGAGCCTCTTTTTTAACAGTAGCTTGTTTTTTAGGTTTTTCCTGTACTGCTGGTACGGGGGTCACAGGTTCCAGTTCTTCTGGTTCCAGATCAATAAAGACAATCCCTTCACCGGCGAGCATCTCATAATCTGAAACAAACTGCCCCTCTGAGTGTCCTATAATTGGGGTAATGGTAGCTACCCCCTTTTTAGAATTTCTGCTTCCCGTTTTCTGAAGTAAGATGGACCCGGTGCATGATTCAGCTACTACATCGATGACTTGCTGAGTCCAGTCAGATGCAGGCTCAGAAAGAACAAACACAGTTGTGATGTCCTGTTCAGTTATCTCATCAACCAATTTCTGAAAAGTATATTTGAGGTTTTCAAGGTTTTCAAAACCAAGATAGGGTGTGAAATCATCAAAGACAATTCTGTCTGGATTCTGCGCATGAATCAGCTCAATAATATCACTGTAGTATTCAAAAAGAGCTTTATCAACTCCCGGACTCTCAAGAGTTTCTGAAGGAGCAACAACTTTTACAATGATCAGGCTGTTATTATCCATCGGCGGTTGAAGGTCAAACCCCATTGAGTCAGCAAGAATATTAAGATCCTTTGGCTTCATCGCAGTGAAAAATAGAACGGTTTCACCCTCTTGAACTGCTGCCTGAGCAAAACGTAACCCAAGAGTAGTTTTTCCTGTTTTTTTTGAACCGATGATCAGATAACTGCCACCGCGATAGAAACCATTCCAGTTTCTGTCAACCAGCGATATACCGGTTGTAAGTTTTTTGCTTTTTGTTTTCATAACCTCATAACACTCATTTTACCTGGTAGGATTACAATTATTATGCCACACCGTAAGTGCTTTATTTATAACAATTCTGAGTTATTGTTACAACGCATTTCTCATTTTGATACAGTGTATAGTTTTTCAGTCTCAAAATGATAGTGATTAATGCCAAAGAAACGTTACCGTCTCCAGTGGCCAAACACAAAGAGAGCCGCCGCGTTTGTTACAATAGTCGGTTCGTTGGAGAGATAATCGTCTTTATCATCAAAGTAATATACGGAATCGGTATTAAACTCGTTATACCGTAAATTCTTCCTGTCTATCTTGTACGTGTCATACAATTCTTTTGGAATGGGACCAGCGGCAATCCCGCCTGGAAGATATCCTCTGTTAAAGTGTGCGACCTGACTGTGGAAGTACTTACTATAATTAGATCCAAACTGATATACGAAACTAATCCCCCAGGGATTTTTTCCAAGGACATAATCACGCTGCCAGGTTATCAGAGTATCAAACTCATTACCACCGGTAAGGTCTCTCCAGAGAATTCCCTGCAATGCAATTCCCAGGAGCGTATTAGTGGTTCCCCAGGTGTATGGTGCACCAGTACCATAAATGGAGGTACTTCTCGTTGTCTCAAAACCTGAAAGATTTCTCAGAAGATACTGCTTATACGTCTGATCAGCCAATGCTACCCGATACTGCACTAAGCCGTTGATATTTCCCCAGCTCCACCAGTAGTCTGCATCTGCTTTCGTAGCGTATGTTTTAGCGTCTGTAAGGTAGGTAGCAGCGCTGGTAGCATGGTACATCTCAATCGCACCGAGGGCGAGCTTACCCAGGAATGAATTATCCTGATACATACCAGAAGGATTTTTATCGATATCCGGTACGCTGTTCCGGTAAGAATACATATTCTCGGCCAGAGTTAACCATTTTTCAGCTAAAGCAAATTCACTAAACCGTTCTTTCCAAATCTTTGAGGCTAACGCCATAACCGCAGCAAACATACCGACCTGATTCTTTCCAATTCCATAAAATGCAGGTCTGTCAAATTGCAGACTGTCTTTTTCGGGCATTCTCCAGCCTATTTCCTGATCTCTGATATCCTGTACCTGAGTTATCAGCTTCCCTGGTGCATAATTTGCACGAATAATCCAGTCAATACCTACTCGCGCTTCTTCAAGAATATCTGGAGCACCGCTAAAATCCCTGTCAAACTCAAAAACCTGTGGGTTGTGCTCATAAGCAAGAAGTAAAAGATAGGTGGTAAGAGAAATCGTTGTAAAAAATTTCCTGTAATCGCCTGCGTCATGCCATCCACCCGTTACATCAATTCCCTTCACTGTTGAGTCTCCTGAGACCAGTGGAGAATCGTGAAGATGACAAACACCATGAAGCAATGGAGCCGTTGGTCCACAACGCTGGACCTTGTAAAACATCAGTAACGAATCCAAAATTCCTGAATATGCGTTCGTGCTGATTAGGAAGGAAACTGAATTTGCGCCCGCGGCTTTTATAGTATATTTGCCTTCTTTCCTGAAAGAAGAGAAGTCAGCCCGATAGTGATACTTGAATTTACCCCATGTTCCAGAAACGGGAGTTAGTACACCATTGAACACCGAATTACCGCCACCACTCGGGACAAGTCTGAAGGTTAAATCATTGATTTCATTCTGCGAAACTATGACAGCAGATTTGATATCCTCAGGGGAAAAACCAACCTGATTCACCCTTATAAAAGAACGGACTGCCGGTGCAGTACCGGCACATCCGTTCACAGTAAATATCGCTAAAATCATAAGAGTCAGTAAGACCAAAACTGATTTTCCGTTATTTATCATCTTTCTCAAACAGGTTAGTTCCAGAATATTATTCTCTATTGAAACAACTTTTCAACGGGAATAATTCTTACATTTTCAGACTTAATTGGCAGCTTATAAACCTCAATATCTTTATCCTCTTGCAATACTTCATCCGGTTTCGGAGTAGAGTACGTGATAGAAGATACACTATTATTTACGAGCGCATTTTTGAATTCTTCCGCATTATTGGTAACAACAGCGATGTGAAAGCGTTCCATTGATAAGTGCTTTTTAATTGCAGCATTTACTTCTTCAAGCGTAATTTCATCCATCATTTTTCTATACAGAGAAATGTGTCCTTCCTTGATACCGTAAAATACATCATCAAGCGCATAACCAAGTCTGGTGTAGGTGTCGGGTGCATAGTGCAATACATAATTCTTCAAAAATCCTTTCGTCAGTTTGAAGTCTGCCTCAGACATACCATTATTGATCAGAGCGTCAAGTTCTCTCATGGCAGCGCGTAGCGCAAAGTGCCGCGCTTCATTTGGAACGGGCCGAATCCAGACTTCGAAGATATGCTGTTTTCGTGCAACATTCACCGGAGGCATCTGCCTTCTGCTGCCATTCGGGAAATGCTCAATATAACTGTAATCACCATAATTCAGTCCACGCTCTTCACGGATAACCTGATACAAATGAGAACTCGAATTTCTGTGTTCTCCAAGCCATGAATTTGCGATTGCAAGAGCGTACCATTCCCTGCTGCCACGCACAACAGTAATTGGGAAACCAAACGAAATTGCGGTGGCATTTGCTGCTTTCTCTGCAATTGTAACATGATAACCCTCAAATGCAGCTGGCACTACCTTTTCTGTCACATTTTCTTTTCCATCATTCAGCTTCTGTAAATCTGTCTGCAGCACTTTCAGAAAATCATCTGAATAACCACCTGCGATTCCTATGACAAAATTATTTCTGTTGAAATATGTAGTGTAAAAATCTTTCACATCCTGTAAGGTGATAGCATGTAATCCAGAAACAGTACCCGAAGTAAGATGCCCATAAGGGGTTTTATCAAATATACTTTCGTACAGTACCGCTTTCCCAAGTTCTTCATCACTTGCATATTTGAGTGTGGTTGTGAGATAATTCAGCATATTCTGCTTCAGGCGGTCAAAAACGTCCTGAGGAAATGCAGGATTCAGAAGCTGGTCAATGAAAAGGTTGTAGTATGCATCAAGGTTATCCTTGTGTACTCTCCCGGTAAAGACCATCATTTCAGTTGATGCATTGCATCCGTATGAAGAAGCCATAGGGAATAAGGCTTCAAGTATCTGTTCATAAGAGCGAGATACTGTACCGCCTTCAGATATCATGGCAGCGGTCAGCGCGGCAAGCCCTTCTTTCCCTTTTGGATCATCCTGACTGCCAACCTTAAACCATATTCTGAATGAAACTGAAGGATCATCTGCACTCTGCATGGCAACAAGTCTGTCGCCCGCATTGGGTGCTTCAGCTGATGTTAAAACATAAGTTCCGGTTATCATAAGCAATCCAATAATCATCAATACATTTCTCATTGCTGTTTCTCCTTCATAATAATGGTGTTACTCCGTTCTGGCACAAAATAATAACGTGCAGCATTCATTATATCAGTTGTGGTCATTGCATCCATAGCTGTATACATCTGATCAATCACTTCAATACCACCGGTCAGCGTTATCCACTGAGGGAGGACTGATGCAATATCATCAGGACTGTCAAGCCCCATAAGAAACGAATACTTGTTTCTTTTCTTCAGATCCTCAAACTTCTTTTCAGAAACAGCGTTTGATTTGAAATGATCCAGAGTTTCAGTGATGGACTGTATTACATAATCAATATCAACTGGATTTTTAACCCGTGCATAAATCATAAACATATATGGATCACGGTTAATACC
>JAEXTR010000136.1 GCA_023406915.1 Bacteroidota bacterium | reverse complement strand
GGAGTAGCCTATCACAGTTTTGGGGTTGAACGGGTTAGGATAATTCTGATTCAGAGCGAAAGTCTTTGGCAATGCATCACCTTCAGGAATCGAGGTGAGGGTCATTGTAGCAACCTTACTTCTCTTGTTGTTGCCAAGGAATGTTGGCCAATAGGCTTTGTAAGTTTGTTCAGTTGCAGGGTGGAAATCAGGATCAGCAAACAGGAATACATCACCATTTGTGGCACCATTGACTACAACACCGGTCTCTGTAACTAAGGCAGGAGCTGCGAATGGTACCTTTGCATCGTAAATCCAATCTGCGATCAATGAATCCTGAGTGATATCTATTGCATAGTACATGCCGTTCTGAGTTCCTACGTACAGATTACCTGTGCTTCCAATTGCAGGTGTGGCATTGATTGCCGAACCAGCCTGAAATGTTTTTACTGGCAGACTCGTGGTAACGAAGTCAGGAGCGTAAGCAAGGAGTTTTGCTGCACCAGTGCCGATAAATACTAAGCCGTTGGCATCGATGACAGGTGAACAGTTATTGACCTGACTACCAAGATTTACTTTCCAGTCTTCTTCAGAGAATCCATCCCACCTGATCCGGTAGAGAATTCCATTTCCTGAAGCAACATAGAACATAGAATTCTGTCCGTCAGGCAGGAAGGCAGGACTGGTGGCTACAGGTCCGTCAACCTGTTTCTCCCACAACAGTTCTGCTGCATTTCCGAGGTCCTTGAGAGCGATCAGTGCCGGTGGGGCAGAGTAGGAGCCCTGGGTACCAATAACGACCGCCTTTGAATCGTCAGGTAGCTGTAAAAGGATAGGTGAAGCAAGTATATTACTGCCTGCCACATACGACCATTTAGGAGCACCAGTCAGGGCATCAACAGCCTTAACGATACCGTTGTTGGTTACCAAGTAAAGAATAGAGCCATCTTCAGAGACAGTAGGTGATGATTTAATCATGCCACCCATCGCCTTATCCCAGATAGAGTTTAACTGATTATCGAAACAGTAGGCGCGCATATCATCTGAACCGACATAGAGAAGGACCTGTGAACTGATACAGAGTGTGGATTGAATGCTGCCTCCTGTGAGGAACTGCTTTCTGATGGTTCCAGTTGAATCAAATCCGTAGACTGCCTTATCCTGAGATGTGACATAGTACAGATTACCAGACTGACTGACTGCGCTGAGAACTGAACCACTCAGACCAAGTTTTGCACCTAAAACTTCGACCTTGACCGATTTGGAAGCCTGGAAACCGAGATTTGTTGTGACGGTTAACGTGACAGTGTTTGTACCGGTTGGAAGGGTCATATCAACTATACCCAGTGTATCAGTATCAACACCGTTGACACTCCACTGATAACCTGTGATTGTACCACCAGGGACAGAAGAAGTTGTGCCATTTACTGACTTAGTGGCATATCCATTGAGATCAGAATCAAACCATCTTCCCTCAGTTTGAATGACGACATTGATTGCGGGAAGTTTAATCTGGAAAGTTGGAGAAACAGAAAAAGTTGATGGATTGTTATAATCGATGATCTTGATTTTGCAGTTGGTTGAAGGAGTGTTAGGAATTGTCCAGAGGAAACTGCTGTCAGAAGCGGGGAGCATCTCGGCACCAGATATCACATTCCAGGTTGTTCCTCCATCGGTGGTTAATTCTAAACGGATGGATGCAATATCAAATGAACCCCACCGGATGTTTTTTTGCGTTCCAACAGTGAGAATCTCATTGGATGAAATGTTGGAGATGTAGAGGTAGGGGTTACCATTGAGATATCGAACAGCAGTCGCCCTACGACTACTATTGATCTCGCAATGTCCAACCGCAAGTATTTTACCATCAGGTTGAATACACAGACTTAATATACTCTCATCTCCGCTAGTATTACGTGTTATGATTTTTCCATTATCGCCAAAGATTGGATCCATACTCCCATCAGGTAGATAACGGGCTAAGGCGAAGTCAGCATAATTTGTCTCGATTGAGTATCCAGTGTTTGCATAACCTGCCGCTAGAATCTTTTGGTCAGATGTGATTAGCAGATCGTAAATATGATCAACACTAGATGTGAATGAAGTTAGAACTAAACCATTATTTCCGAATGAAGGATCAACTTGACCATTGGGCAAAAACCGAACAATACCAAAGCTGCCAGAACCCAAATTGCCCATGTATCCACCTACAACAATTCTACTATCCGGCTGAATTGCAATAGCTGTCGCATGATCAAAAGGCATCCTATTGTATAATACGATTCCATTGCTTCCTACGTTGCTAAAGCTTGTATCAAGTGAGCCCGTTTCCATTATCTTACAAACAAAAAAATCATCATTTCCTGAGTTAACCCCAGTGGCAATTCCAGTCAGAAAGATGTTTGAATCATTATCAATAGTCATATCATATAAGGTGAGATTAGCAATACTAAATGACACAACGCTGTTACCATTAAGGCCGAACGACTGATCGTAGGAACCATCTAGATTCAATCTCATTAAGATTGCAGCGCCCCTTGAATTGACATTGCATCTTAATGATAACACAAGTCTGTTCATCGGGTCAACGGATAATCCTCGTAGCATCAAGTTGCTGACTGGTAATGTATATGAAATTTGTCCATTCGATCCAAAGGAAGGGTCAATGATCCCATTAGGACTCAATCTAGTTAAAACCAAACGAGAGGATGTAGAGTATGCGACAATGATTTTCCCATCTTGTAGTTGACAAAACAGAGAATGATTAGCAGTCGAGCCATTTGTGCTTACTTCGGATATACCACCACTACCGAATGAAGCATCAAGTAGACCATCGTTTGTGAGTTTAATGCACAATTGATTACCATAACTTCTATGGGCACCAATCAGTATGCCACCTTCATTGGTGGTGGTAACCATTGTGAAAGTGGTATTGGAGTAATTTGAAGGAAGCATATACTTACCACTTAGTGCGAAAGACGGATCAATTAAACCATCTTGCGGATATACTGTGAGAAGACTCACGATAAAAAGGAACCCAATCAGATATTTCGATTTCATTTATTCCTTCCAACATTATTGAGTAATGAGCGAAAAACAACAAAAGCTATTTTTCTTTGAGTATGTATCCAAACATATCAAAAGATTGGTCACCCAATCTATACGCATTTTCTTCTTCAAAGAACTCAGCCTCGATAACAAAGTACTGTTGAAACAATTCGGTTAGCTCTTTCCAAGAAAAAAGAGTGAGGGGATAATAAGCAAATTTCTTATTTCTAAAGGAAGTATCAGGCGTAGATGGACCGTTATGCCAGATTCTTGAACTTTGAATCGACACGATTGATTTTTCAATCTTGGCATCAGGTAATCTCGTTATAAAGATTTTCTGTGCATTCATTTCGGCAAATGCTTTGATTGTCTTTACTGGATCGGGTACATATTGTATTGCACCACTACTAAAAAGTAAGTCTGGTTTGAAGTCGTTATCTTTACAATCATCTATGTGGCTATAGAATTTCAGTTCATCATTTTCGAGGGGCTTTGAAAGTGAAGATAGAATAGGGGTTTCAATAACTCTCCAATCAAATCTGTAATCAGTACCAAAGTAGCTTTTTGCGAGGAAGTAGTGATAGCCACTCCCTCCACCAAAATCGAGTACCCTAACGTTCTTACTATTGATCAATGAAACCGCTAAAAGGATTCTCATTAATTGAATATCTCCCCTTAGAAGCCCCGTAGAATCAATATACTCTTTGAATTTTAAGGATTTTTCAACAATTGATCTGCAAAGCTCTTCATCTTCATACCCTTTGCTTGGGAGATGATTAGTCGCTTGTTCGAAACTGCTATATAGACCGGAACAATTCCCTTTAAGAATATTGGATTTGTATGCATAATCCAATAGTACAGGGGGAATTAACTGATTAATATTCATTCTAAAAATCCTGCGTGGCAACAATTAGGAAATTATTGAATAAAAGAACCAAAGTCAATATTATCCTTATTCTATGCACGTTTATTATCATGACAAAATGTTGTTAAAGGTTACTGCATTCGAGATCGAATATGCAGCAATTATTTTACTGTTTGATTGACCCGCTACCCAGTTGTTCGAGACCGGGGAAATCTGTGGGAGTGTTAATACACCAATTATTCCAAAACTTGTCTCGGGAGATCCAGAAGAAGTAAGTATAATGTAGAAGGGATGTCGACCATCCTCGACATAGCACCCCATTATGATGCTTCCATCACTTAACAGAGCATACGATGTGGCGCGACCATCAACAGAGATGACGCTATAGATATAACTGCCGTTATTCCCAAAAGAAGGTTCAAGAACTCCGTCCTGACCTGATGCAGTGAGAAAACTCACGAAAAAAAGAAGCCCAAAGAAATAAAGAAATCGCATCAAGGTGCCTTTCATTCAGAATGAATGATGTTCAAATATAATTTAAGCAAACAATAAACTAATGTCAAGAACTTTTTTACTTTTTTTGGTATCAGAAATGAATCTCTTTATAGCCGAAAGTATAAAATAACGGTTGTAATATCTGTTTTTCTGCGATTATGACTGGTTTTCGAAGAATATGGGGGTTTCCTACTCAAATTACTTCAAAAGTATCATCTTCTTAACTGATGAATATTCATTCGTTGTGATCTTGTAGAAGTAAACACCACTTGGGAGTTTTACACCATTAAATTCAACTTTGTAATTGCCTGGTGGCTGTATCTGGCTCACCAGTACAGCAACCTCAATTCCCAGTATATCATAAACTTTTAATTCGACCAGTGACTGTTTCGGCAGGGAATACCGGATCACCGTTTTAGGATTAAATGGATTGGGGAAATTCTGATTCAGGGTGAAACTCCCTGGTTTTGCATCAACTTCTGGAATCGAAGTGATGGTCAATGTTGCAATCTTGTTTCGTTTGTTATTGCCTAAAAAGGTTGGCCAATGTGCAACATAAGCTTTTTCAGTTGCAGTGTGGAAATCAGGATCCCCAAACAGAAACACATCACCGTTCATTGCGCCATTGACTACCACACCGGTTTCAGTTACCAATGCCGGGGCAGCAAACGGTATTTTTGTATCATATACCCAGTCAACAGTAAGTGAATCCTGAGTAATATCTATTGCATAGAATACTCCGTGCTTTGTACCTACATAGAGATTACCGGTATTTCCTATGGCAGGAGTCGAAAAAATTGATGATTCTGCCTGGAAAGTTTTTACAGGCTGACTTGTAGCTATAAAATGGGGATCAAAGGCAAGGAGTTTTGCAGCGACTGTACCGATATAGACTAATCCATTAGCATCGATGACAGGTGAACAGTTACTGACCTGACTGCCAAGATTTACCTTCCAGTTGTCCTCTGCGAATCCATCCCATCTCACCCTGTGCAGCACTCCATTTGATGATGCAAAATAGAACATGGAATTCTGTTCATCTGGCAGAAAAGCAGGGGTGATTGTTACTGGTCCGTCGGCCTGTTTCTCCCATAAGAGTTCAGCACTATTCCCTAAGTCTTTCAGGGCGATCAGCGATGGTGAGACAGTGCTGGTTCCCTGGGTTCCAATGATTACAGCGTTTGAATTGTCCGGAAGTTTTAATAGAATGGGAGAAGCTAGAATGGTGTTGTAGGTGACATACGACCATTTGGGAGCACCAGTGAGGGCATCTATTGCCTTAACGAGACCATTATTGGTTACCGTATAGAGAAGAGTGCCATCTTCAGAAATGGCAGGCGATGATTTAACCATGCCCCCCATAGCCTGATCCCAGATAGAATTTAGCTGGTTATCGAAGCAGTAAGCCCGCATATTATCAGAACCCACATAGAGGAGTTCCTGCGAACTAATACTGAGCGCTGACTGTATGCTTCCACCGGTGAGAAATTGCTTTTTGATAGTTCCGGTTGAATCAAAACCGTAGACGGTCTTGTCCTGGGAGGTGACATAATAGAGATTACCTGCATGACTGATTGCGCTAAGGACAGGTCCGCTGAGACTAAGAATTGGACCTATGACATCAACTTTTACTGATGTTGTTGCCTTGTATCCAAGGTTTGTAGTTACCGTTAATGTGATGGTGTGGTTTCCGGTACGCAGGGTCATTTCTGTTAAAGCGAGAGAATCGACGGCAACTCCGTTAACACTCCATCTGTAACCTATAATGGAACCACTTTGTACAGAAGATGCTGTACCATCTACGGTCCTGGTTACAAATCCATCAAGATCGGAATCAAGCCATCTTCCTTCAGTTTGAATAACAGCATTGATTGCGGGAAGTTTAATTTGAAAAGGTGGTGAAAGAACAAAATTAGATGAGTTATTGTAATCACTGATCCTGATTTTACAGTTATTGGAAGGAGTATTTGGCACAGTCCACAGGAAACTACTATCGGAAGCAGGGAGCATTCCAGCACCTGGGATCACATTCCAGGTGCTGCCGCCATCGGTGGTTAACTCTAAACGGATGGAGTTTATATTGAGTGAACCCCATGCTATAATTTTCTGTGACCCAATATTGATTGTTTCGTTAGCGAAAATAGAAGAAATAAACAAGTAAGGGAAATTATTCAGGTAACGAGCCACAACAGGTCGTGAAAATCCTTGTTCAGTCACTAGTCCGGATACCACGATTTTTCCATCTGGCTGTATGAGTACGTAGTGAGATTCATCATTGTCATTAGTAAGCCGGCTAATAAGTTTTCCACCATTCCCAAAAGAATAATCCAATGCTCCATTAGGCAAATATCTTGCTAAGGCAAAATCAGCAATATTTACCTCTTGCTGGTACATTAGATTTGCATAACCTGCAACAATAATTCTTCCATCGGGTTGCATACAGATTGCATAGGGCACATCAGCATTACTTGTAAATGAGGTCTGGACAACACCGTTTACACCGAACGATGCATCCAGATTGCCGTTTGCCAAATATCGGATGATACCAAAATCACCAACATTAACATCACCAAAAAAACCAGCAACTAAAACTTTATTGTCATCCTGAATCCTGATTGCAGTTGCCCCAGAGCGCGTTCCATAGTTTGCGGCTATGATACCCTGTGAACCGAATGAGTTATCAAGCTGACCACTTGAAGTAAGTTTAATGGTCAGGTAATCATCATTACCGGAATATTGGTTTCTTCCTGAACCTGTGGCATAGACCTCATTATGATGATTACAATCAATACCATATAGAGTTGATGTGTATCCGGAAGGTTTAATGACAGTTCGACCATTAGTCCCAAACGAGGCGTCAACCGTTCCGTCTGAAAGCATGCGGGTAATACCGAACGCCAGCTTGTCAAACGAATATTCAGAGGTACCTAAGAGGATTCTACCAGCATAATCAATTTTTATTGATTTAAGATCAACTCCTCCAGCGGTAATTGAAATCGAAGTAGTACCACTATCCCCGAAGGAAGTATCTGTGGTACCGTTAGCATTGAGCCGGGTTACGATTACAGCATTTAAAAGTGAGTAGGCGGCTATTATTTTACCGTTTGAAAGCGCGACGACCCGATTATTTGTCAGCGTTGAATTATGCAGGAGAGTTCGTACGCCTTTTGTACCAAAACTTGTGTCAATATATCCCGAATTCGTAAGTTTAATATAAAAGGGGGAACGGTAGATCCCTGGATAACAACTGAGAATCATGCCCCCATCATTCAATAAAGTATGCATTGTTGCACGACTATGACCTGATATACCTCTGTAGATATACATACCATTGCTTCCGAAAGACGAATCAAGAATTCCATCCTGACCTGACACTGTAAGTAAACCTACAAATAAAAGAATTCCAATGTACTGAAGAAATCGCATCAAAGTACCTTTCACTCAAAGTGAATGACAAACAATAGATTTATCCATGATCGTAAGTCTGCAAAAGAGTTTTTGTTCCATTCCTAATTCAGTAGTTTACACTTCGTACGAGAAAAAATTATATTGAAGTAGCAGAACACAAATGTGCATATACTATTTTGAGCAGAGATAAGGATCATTTCCTTCCTATCATTTCAAAAGCAACATTTTCTTAACGGATGTATAATCACTCGCTGTAATCCTGTAAAAGTAGACTCCACTCGGGAGTGTTACGCCATCAAAATCAACTGAATAGT
This sequence comes from Bacteroidota bacterium, assembly GCA_023406915.1. GTDB lineage: Bacteria > Bacteroidota > Ignavibacteria > Ignavibacteriales > Ignavibacteriaceae > JAEXTR01. Next base: position 4,141 of record JAEXTR010000136.1, on the reverse strand, counting down.
AACCTGCCGGTTGCATTTGGTTCACCAGTAGAGCAACCTCCATACCCAGAATATCGTAGACCCTTAATTCAACCTGTGACTGTTTCGGGAGAGCATATTCTATCACCGTTTTGGGATTGAATGGGTTTGGGTAGTTCTGATTCAGGGCGAAAGTCTTTGGCAATCCATCAATGTCCTGAAGCGAGGTGACGGACATTTTGGCAATCCTGTTTCGCCTATTATTACCTAAAAAGGTCGGCCAATGAGCGGTATATACCTCCTCAGAAGCGGGATTGAAATCCGGATCAGCAAGCAGGAATATTTCACCATTTGTTGCACCGCTGATGACGACACCAGTCTCTGTGACTAATGCCGGGGCTGAGAATGGTACTTTTGCATCGTACATCCAGTCAGCAATAAGCGAATCTTTAGTAATGTCTATTGCATAGAACTTACCGTTTTGGGTACCTACATACAGATTGCCCGTATTGCCAATTGCAGGGGTGGCATTGATAGCAGAGGCTGCCTTGAATGTTTTTACAGGCTGACTGGTTGAGATAAAGCGTGAATCGAAAGCTAGTAGTTTTGCGGAGTCTGTTCCGATATATACTAATCCGTTTGCGTCAATGACCGGTGAACAGTTAGTCACCGGGCTACCAAGGTCTACCATCCAGTTATCCCATGAATACCCATCCCATCTGACCCGATGGAGTATTCCGTTTTCAGTTACGAAATAGAACAAGGAGTTTAGTCCGTCAGTCAGAAAAGCAGGAGTGGATGATATCGGTCCGTCAACCTGTTTCTCCCACAAAAGTTCAGCACTGTTTCCTAAGTCTTTCAGGGCGATAAGTGCCGGTGAGGAAGAACTGGAACCCTGGGTTCCAATAATCACAGCGTTTGAATTGTCAGGAAGTTGAAAAAGTATTGGTGAGGCGAGAATATTGCTGTTGGTATTGTACGACCACTTAAGTGCACCTGTCACTGCATTTACAGCACTGATGATTCCGGTGCTGGTTGCCAGATAGAGAATAGAGCCATCTTCAGAAACGGCAGGCGATGATTTAATCATGCCACCCATCATCTTATCCCATATTGAGTTGAGCTGATTATCGAAGCAGTATGCCCGCAGATCATCCGATCCTACATACAGGCGATTCTGTGAGCTGATACAGAGAGTCGATTGTATGCTACCCCCGGTCTGAAAATGTCTTTTGATCGCTCCGGTTGAATCAAATCCATACACTGATTTATCCTGAGAGGTTACATAATAGAGATTGCCAGAATGACTGACCGCGCTTAGAACAGACCCGCTGAGGCTCAGTTTTGCACCCAAAACTTCAATTCTTTTGGATTTTGTTAATTGATATCCAAGATTTGTGGTTACCGTTAGATAGAGAGAATTTGTGCCTGTGGGAAGTGTCAGTTCAGTAAGAGCAAGTGAGTCAAGAACAACCCCGTTGAGTATCCATTGATACGCTATTATGGAACCTGCCCCAACGGATGAAGCTGATCCATCAACCGTATTGGTCTCAAATCCATTCAAATCAAAGTCAGACCAAATGCTTTCTGCCTGAATAACAATGTTAATCGAAGGAGGTTTAATCTGGAACGTTGCTGATACAGAGTTAGTGGATGGATTATTGTAGTCACTGATCCTGATCTTACAAATTTCAGAGTTAGTATTCGGTACATCCCACCAGTAACCCTGGTCTGAAGTGGCGAGCATCTCTGCACCCGGGATTACATTCCAGGTTGTGCCGCCATCAGTTGTCAATTCCAGGCAGGCTGTAGCAACATCGAATGAATTCCACTCTATCAGTCTTTGAGTGCCTGCAGTGTATATTACATTATTTGAGACATTTGTGATGAAGATATAAGGTCTGCCACCACTATAGCGTACTAAAGCTGCCCGTTTTATACCATCTATGATGCAATTTCCAGCGGCGAGGATATTTTTATCAGGATGGATGCACAGACTTAGAATAACCTCATCGTAACTGGAAAGATTTGTTCTGACTTTCCCATTCTCTCCAAAGCTTTGGTCGAGGGTTCCGTCAGGGAAATAACGTGCCAGTGCAAATTCAGAAAAATGAGCCCCGACCGAACCTGCAATATTTACAGTTCCTGCCGCAATGATTTTTTGGTCTGATGCGATGACCAAATCATGGATATGATCCATAACTTGGGTGAATGAGGTTGAAACCAGTCCATTGTCCCCGAATGAAGGATCGAACTGACTGTTTGGCAAAAACCGAAGCAGAACGAAGTTGCCCCAACCCGAGTGACCCAGGTACCCACCGACAACAATTTTATTATCTGCCTGAATCGCGATAGCCCTTGCAGTATCACGGTCCATTTTGTGGACTACCACAGCTCCAACGCTCCCCATATTGCTGAAGCTGACATCGTGTATTCCCATGTTAGTTATTCTGCACACAAATAAATTATCATTCACTGAGTTTGGTGCAGTGGAAGCCCCTGTCAGGTAGATATTTGATGTGCTATCTACTGCTATAGAAAATAGCGATACTTCCAGTGTTGGAAATGACAATATTGTTATACCATCAAACCCAAATGATTGATCGTATGAACCATCCAGATTCAATCGCATTACTATTGAGGAGTGTCTAGAATTAGCATAGCATCTTGATGCTACAATAAGTCTGTTCATGGGGTCTAAAGATAACCCTCTTATCATTAAACGGCTGACAGGCAAAGTGTATGAGATTTGTCCATCTGTACCAAAGGTTGGGTCTATTTGTCCACTTGGAGTCAACCTTGTCAAAACAATTTGGGAAAAAGTGGAGTAGGCGACCAGAATCTTACCATCCAGAAGCTGCCGAAGCAGAGTATAAGTAGCTGTTGAGTCGTGCGTGTTAATTTCGGCAATACCATTGATTCCGAATGAAGAATCCAGTTGACCATTGCTCGTCAATTTGACGCAAAGCTGATCGCCATAGCTTCTGTGAACACTAAGTAGAATGCCCCCATCCTGAGTAGTAGTAACCTTTGTGAAAGAGGAATGAGAATATTCTGAAGAAAGCAGGTACTTGCCGTTCAGTGCGAAAGACGAATCAAGGATTCCATCCTGACCTGATACGGTGAGAGAACTCACAAAAAGAAGAAACCCGAATAAGAAAAGAAATCGCATCAAAGTGCCTTTCATTCAGTATGAATGATATTCAAATTTAAATTAAGCAAACAATACGCTAATGTCAAGAACTTTTTTACTTTTATAGGTATCAGAAATGAATCACTTTATAGCTGAATGTATAAAATAACGGTTGTAATTTCTGTTTTTCTGCGATTATGACTGGTTTTCGAAGATAAATAATCCTGAAGGTTCAAATGAAAAAATGGTGGCAAATACTGATTCCTCCTTCGGTGGAGGCTTAGAGCAGAATTAGCCAAACTCTGAAAAAGGTGCGACCCGCTCTGGGGTCGGGTCACCCTCTTTCGAATTTTTGCTATAAATCTTTGACCCGCTCTGGGGTCAGTGCCTTACTCAAACAGTGTCAGCTTCCGTAAATCTCCTAATACTGTCAATGAGAGTAATGAGTAAACTGACTGCTTTGCACCCATCCGTCATCCGCCTGCGGCGGAGACGGATCGAAGATTTATTGTGATTGTGAAGGTGAAAACATTCCCACCCCGTAGGTGGTCATAAACCCATGATACTATCAGTCGAATTCTCATTTGGTAATTACTTTAAGTCGATTTTCATGCTTCCCGTAAATTCGCACTGAAATTTCAGGTGAACCATCATTTTCAAGTATCAGTTCGTCACTTGGTATCCATGAGATTTTCTGTATTTTTGTTCCTGTTTGTTGTTGGCAAACGTACTTCAAAGACTAAATGAACTGAGCGTATCTTTCCATCTTATGAACCTGTATAGCATAAATAAAATAGTCCTTTTCTGTTTGATCGGGCTCCTCCTGATTAGTGGGGCGTACTACTCTGTGCATGATCCATTAAAACCCAGGGAAATAGGGCAAGCTGATGCTGAAACTGCGAGTGAACAAATGGATTTGTTGGTAAAACAAGAGTCCGATTCCCTGACAGCAGTTTTTGATACGATTGATAATCAAATTCTTGTAGCAGAACTTTATGATTCTGCCGATATGAGGGGGAAGAATGTTTTGATTACCTGCGGGGGGTACAA
>JAEXTR010000008.1 GCA_023406915.1 Bacteroidota bacterium | reverse complement strand
GTAACTAATGGAACGAAAGGAATAATTAAGAAACGGAGCACATGCAGGATGATGCGCTCCGCAAAAAAGAATCAATATTGAGAGACTTTACAGCCCGAAACCGGTGTCGATTTGATCGTAACCTTCTTTTTTGCTGTATGTTGCTTAAGCACCTCATCAAGATATTCAAGAAGGGCATCCTTCCTGATCGGATCAGGAGCGTCAATCAAACCCCGGTAAATGATGTTGAATTTTTTGTCAAGCACTATAACTTCGGGTAAAAGAGTAACATTGAGTTTCCCCGCAATCACTCCCCCTTCATCACGCAGAAATGGAAATGGAACCTTAAATGCTTCAACCGCATAAGCTAATTCTCCAATGGAATCGAATCTGTTTGTACCCAGACCGAGGAACGAGACACCTGCACTCCCCCACTTTTCAGCGAGTTTACGCATCTTTCCATAATAATCAGTGGCTTGTGAACAAGTAGTTGAATGAAAAAACAGGACTATAGCAGATGAGTTTTTATAGTCTGAGAGATTCCTTTTTTTATTTGTATGATCCATCAGTGTGAAATCAGAAACGGTTTTTGGATTTTTGGGTTGTGCTGTAACGAGTCCGGTCAGCAGTACAAAGGAGATCAGAAAAGGGATGATCAGGAACCTGATTTTCATAGTACAGTCTCATTAATTGAAAAAATAAGGTAAAAATTGCGTAAAATGGCAACGTCTTGCAAGTCACTAACACGGTATAAAAAAAGGCTGCCCTTGTGAGGCAGCCTCCATAGAAGATCTTTTTACAAAGATTACTTGATCAGCATCATCTTGTTTGCAAGACGAACATTGTTTACAACGAGCTGATAAACATAGGTACCGGATGCGAGGTTCTTTCCATCGAAAGAAACAGTGTGGGTACCAGCAGCGCGCTGTGCATTAATCAGGTCAGCAACCTGATTACCGAGCATATCATACACCTTCAAAGAAACATGACCAGCGTTTTTCAGGCTGAATCTGATTTCAGTGGTAGGGTTGAATGGGTTCGGGAAGTTCTGATCGAGTGTATAATCACTAACAACTGCTACGCCATCATTGACATCAACATTAGGATTGTACAGTCTCTGAACATAAGGATAGCCTGAGCCGCCAAAGCAAGCAACATAAGCATATTTCCCATCAACTGAGAAATCGATAGCGCGTGGTCTTTCGTCCGGGCTGTAAGGGGTAGTGTAAACCCATGCCATGCTGTCGAGCTTAACTTCTGTATTGTGATCGAAAGCATACCATACACCAGGGGTATAGACTGTGGTGTCGAGAGGTTTGTTCAGATAGCTTCCGCCACTGAGCCAGAGTCTGCCGTTTTTATCCCACTGTGTGGATTCGCAGGCAATACCTTTGAAAGCTGAATCAACGAAGACGAATGGTGAAAATTCATCCTGACGGACAAATTTGTCAACATAGTTCGCAGTGTATCTTGGGCTGAAAATGGTGAGACCATCGCCGGTAACATCTAAAGTTCTACCGATGTTGTTGATGGTGTCAAGTGCATTACCCAGAGAGTTCATGTTTTCATCAAACATGAGGAGTGGGTAACCACCAAGAACAGCAGAAAGATAAATATTATTGTTGTCATCAACACCTGCTGCGCAGAAGTTGTATACGCCAGTATTGTATTTAGCAATTCCTGCACCGGTCTGATAATTGATCACATAAGCAGAGAAACCCTGTGATGCAACGATGTTGCCGTTAGCCATGGCTCTGAGACCGCGACCAGAGTTACCGCGAACGGTATCTACAACGCCACCAGGCATAGGGATTGTTTTGATGGGTGAGAAGGAAGCCTGTGAACCATCAGGGTTGAATACATAAATAACCTGGGTAGGCAGCATGCCACCACCGGTCATGATTGAATCTGTTGCAGCATACGGTTGAACCCATACTTTGCCATCAGGATCAACTGCGAGACCGTGAGCACCGGTACCGCCTTTGAAATCGACAGAGGGCCAAGCACCCTGGTTCTGCCATTGTGCGGATGTTGCACTTGCAAAAACTACAACAAGTACAATAAGAGATAATAACTGTTTCATCTATAGTTACTCCTTAATGAGATGAGATAAATTAGTGAGTTAATTTCCTAAGCCGTAGAACGGCGCAGTTGTTTTACCAACGAAGACACGGTAAATTGTTTGTGGTGTACCTTCTTTGGTATAGAGCATATATTTACTGCCGGGAGCCCAACCAAAAGCAAGAGCTGTCGGGATGAGGCGTCCAGCGAACAAATAAGAAGCGGTTCCTGCCGGAGTAAGCTGAATGATCGGATCAGCTCCATTACCTCCGATGTAGATAGTTCCATCGGAAGCAACAGTGATTGCTGAAACCGTAAATGTAGCTTCGAAAGCAGTCACATCAAACAATACCCGTCCGTTTGTGAGGGCTTTGCCGTTGATCGTAAATTCATACACTACTTGTTTACCATCCTTTTTACCACCGAGCAAGAGCTTGTCACCAAAAACTCTTACCGAAATCACTTCCATCTGGAATGCCGTATTGGTTACAACCTTCGTTGCAGGGTCAATATTATAAACATTGGCTCCTATTCCAGCTGCCCAGATTTGTCCATTTTGATCGAAATCAAAATCTGATACGTTTCCAGCAGTTTGCACCCACGGTGCGTTTGTTGGCGCAACACCGGCATTAATTTGCCAGATACCACGGAGTTTTTTTGAACCGTAAAGGATACCGTCACGTCCGAACTTTAAACCACTCCAGTTAGTTTCTGCACCTTTCGGGGCATAATCTGCAATCTTCAGTTCGCCATTATCGTTGTATACACGTTTTACACCAGCACCAACGCCGTTGACGATCATCGATACATACAGATCACCATTCTTATTAAAAGTCATTGAAGTAGGCTTATCCTCTTTTTCCTTAAACGCGAAATAAGGACCGAATCCTTCCAATAACTTATACTGAACCTTGTTTGACATCTCAACAGAGTTTTGTGTAACAACACGGATAATGATGCTATCACTGACAATGTTTGGAGAAATCACGGTGATTGAAGTTGCTGAGAGTGCAGTAATCTGCACTTTTTTATTGTTAAAATACACAGAAGTTTGTGTAGTATCAGGCAAAAAATTTGTGCCTGTAATAGTAATCTCATCAACAACGGCAAATGCGCTGTCAGCGGGGATGATTGCAGAGATTACCGGAGCCGCCCCACCCTTATAGGTAGGATCATCCCATAAGACAGGAGATGGGTCCTCGGCGCAACCAGCAAAAAAGGCAACCATCAGCAAGAGTACTGCCGGGATTACTTTTAGGGAGTTTGCCATAATTTTTTTCATAATAAAACCAAATTTTTATTAAACATAATAAAAGGCCGCACTGAGTAAAAATCAGAATCCGATCTTTACTCCAATACGGTGCACATTATCAAAAATTCCAAAAGGAGTATAGGCATAATCTGCGCCGATTGAGTATCCTGCGTAACTCAGGTTAACACCGGCACCCACAGTATAATTATGCTCATCGGCTGGATACTTATATGAACCGCGGACTGAAAATGTGTTCATAAAAGTATACTCACCACCAACACTGATCTGCTCAGCAAAATCTCTCGGGTGTGACGCATCTACTGTTACCAGGAATGCGTGCATCTTTGGGTCAATATTGAAGAAATCAACTGCATTGACTGAGAGACCGATTTTCAGCGTGAGCGGAAGCTGGAATCCCTCTTCCTCATACTGAATCTCTTCAGAGAAGTTTCTGATGGTCATACCAAGGTTTAGACTCTTGAATCCGGTTTTGTAAATAACACCAAAGTCAAAAGCAAGAACATCAACCATATAATCTTTTTCAACATAGCCACCATTAGGTGAAATGCCGATTACATGCTTTCCGAGGTCCTGAACGCAGTACTTAATATTACCACCGACCGAGAACTTTTCTGATAAAGCTTTTGCGTAACCGATACCGAAAGCATACGCTGATGGCTTATAGGTGCCGATATCAATGAATCCTTTTTCATTGTTTGCGCGAATGGTTTTATTGAATTCACCATAATCAACGGAGACGAAGGAGAGACCGATTGTACCGAAATCACCATTCATAGGTGATAAGGCTACAGAACCATGCAGGTATTTAATATCGGCAATCCAACTTGTGCTGCCAAATGAGGCTTCACCGTTGATCGTGGTTTCAGCTAACCGTGCCATACCAGCAGGGTTATAAAACATTGAGGAAGAATACCCCTCAACAGAGGCATTCGATTCACCAAGAGCGGAGATTCTGGCGTCAGGTGAAACGGAGAGGAACTTCATACCCGTTTGAGCGAGCTTTTCGTTATTCCCTGTCTCACGCTGCGCATAGACGCCCGAAGCGGCCAGCAGAACCATCGCAATGGTTAGAATATGAATAAAAAACTTCGGTTTCATAAGGCTATCCATTTTATAATTCATAATTGGTTTAACGGATGACCGCAAACTTGAGTATCTGTTTTTCACCGGTTACATTGTCAGTGATCACTGCAATATAGATACCGCTTACCACAAATTGCCTTGAAGACGTTGTGGAATTCCAGTATGCATCACCGGAGCCGTCGTTATGCTCGATTTCATCGATAAGTTCACCAAGTTCGGTGTATATCTTGATCGTGCAATTCCCAGGAATTTCAAAGAATGCGAGCTGATTAGCACGCTCATCCTGGAAACGAAGCAGATCGATATCTGACGAAATCACATAAGGATTTGGTACCACACGGGCATTTTTAATGTTCTTTCCAGCGGGACGTTTCAGAGTACCGGGGTCAAATGACTGACTATAGAAACGGGAGCTTTCAAGACCAGATGAAGGATCAAATGCAACTACAAAGTAGTAGTATGAGATACCTCTGATAAGGTCTTTATCTTCGTACGTATTTCCTGCAACTTCAGCAATCATCTGAAATTCGTCATTAAGACGGGTTGAGCGATACACTCTGTATTTCCATGCAGCATTAGCTTCTGTGTAGGTTTCCCATTTCAGACTAATCCTGTCACCACCTGAGTTCACTTCAACGAGTTTTGGGGGAAGCGGAACACCGGTAGATCCGAGTGACCAATTTGAATTGAAGTTATCAGTTGCATTCTTCCAGGTTTTAAAGAGAGAATCTCTACCCTTGAAAAATTCAACGTTCTTCTGCTGAGCCGAAATCTGACCATACTTGTATTTCTGTCCTACTTCAATACAGGTTTTTCTGTCAAGACCAGCTGCACCTTCAGCAATGACGATACGAATCGATTCGCCTGGATTCAGTGTATAGGGACCGTAACCATCAGCTGCGGAGAAACCACCGGGGGTACCTAGGTTAGGACCAGCTGTCTGAGTGGTGAAGTCACCTGAAGGCTGAACCACATATGCGTGGCGCGGATAGGTATGACCTGCACGCATCCAATCCAGGTACTCAGAAGTCATCTTACCGGTATTAAATGCATCATTATTTGATGTACGCGGGTCATCCGAACTGAAGTACGTTGTTGTTGATGGCTGTGCCGGATCATTTGTTTTATCAGTCGGGGACTTATCTGCATGCAGTGTAAGTACACCTATAAACTGCGGTGCGCCAAGACGACCAACAGAATCATAGTTATCTACCAATCCAACCGAAGAAGCAGCTGTCCAGATTGGGGCACCGATATTATCATAGCTGACAATTTTGTCCGGGAAGTAACCGTGCCATGAGAACTGGGTTCTGTATTCCTGTCCGGGAGGGTCAGGAAGATATCCATCACCACGTGCATCAAGCATGGTATTCATTCCCCAGCCGGTACCATTTGCTATAACATAACGGGTCTGGCGGGTTGATGCCCAGCGATACTGAAACATGACCATGAAGTCTTTTACGACCTGGTTGGGAAGTTCGATTTCTGCATCACCATCTGTATTCCCTGTATTAGTGAAGGTCATTTCCTGAATAATATAGTTGCTGTGATTCGGGTGGGTGAACTGGAATATTTTCCTGTTCATGGTAACACCGATAAGTGAATTCACTTCGTTTTCGATCATGCGATCCCATTTCATGGTGGGATCAATTTTCTCGTTTTCTACCTCCTTCTGATAAGAAGGTGAACCATCCACAAAAACCTGCGGTGGTTCAAAGCGACTGGTCATTTCGAATTTTACAGGGAAAAATTCACTTACGCCTGAAACACGGGGTCCGACGTGAACCACCCTATAGGGGAAAGTGAGACCGTTGGCATCAGTATAATCCTTGCAGCCGAACCACATACCACGGGCAGCCTGATTATCCTGATACTTGTACTGTGCCGGCCATTGCCATCCATCCTGCTGTCCGCCACCTCGAACAATTTCCACCTCACATCCAATGGAGGCGTAAAAGTTCTGAAGGGTACCAACAGACATCTCTTTGAAGGAGACGCCCTGAGCAAATGTACCCGGAGCAGAAAGCAATCCGGCAAGTAAGAAAGCAGCAAAGAGCCGGTATTGTATTTTAATCTTATTTTTCATTCTATTCCTCAAAATAGCTAATTATCGATCTGAATAACATTTCGTATTATTAAAACGAATAGTTAACGCGAACACCCCAGAAAATATCACGGGGATTCAAGAAAGTGAGATATTCCTGATTAGGCATATCGATATATGACTTATTCTTTCTCCACTCTTCTTTCTGTGATTCGGAAGCATTATCATCCCATGGGATGTATGGACCAACGCGATAGTCGCCAGGTCTGTCTTCACCAAATACAAATCCTGCACCCTCTTTCCAGTTTGAATAACCGGTTTTTGGTTTTCCATCAGGACCCTTAGGGAAGTCAGCAAATGCATCTTCTGGAAGATGAAGTGATTTCATATAATCGAGATAATCCTGGTTATCAATGAATGCATAACCTGGGCCAGTCATTCTCTTAATATTAAGTGCGTTATATACATCGGCAAAGATCTGCAGATTCAAAGGACCGAAATTGAAGTTCTTGCTGATACGGAGATCAACATTCCAGTAATCTGTCCATTGAACGTTATAGATCACGCCGGGAATGTCACCCGAGCCGCCTGTCCAGGTAAAGTAGTCACCTGCCGACCAGGCTGCCAGTACGTTGAGACGGATATCACCAAGCAGGTGAAGACCAGCAAACTCAGGTCCAAAGTCGATTGGTGTAAAGAAATCGACATTAGCGCGGGCATAAGGCTGCGGAATAGGTTTAAATTGTTCATTTGAAGTAGTAGTTGCTTCATAATCACGCTGAGTTGATTTGTTCTCATAGTAATTATAGAAGCCATAACGACCACTGGTGGATACTGAGTAAGTATAGTTTATAAAACCTTGTACCCAGTCACCACGGTTCTTAGTAACGGTGAGCTCAAAACCACGGATATCAGCATAAGAATTTGGTTCAGTGGTTTCATAGTTCACTGCACCATTTCTGCTGACGAAGTTTACAGCGAGAGGCTGATTTGTTACATCCTTATAGTAACCGGCAAGGCGAACAAGGAACATATCGAGTACATTGTGTTCATAACCGATTTCATAGGCAATGGTTCTTGGCAGTTCAACGTTCGGATTTGCAACATACAATACTCTGCCATCGAAGGTTTTTCTTCTGAAGGTAAAGAGGTTACCCGGTGTTGGGATCTGCTGGAAGTGACCGTAGTTGAAATAGAGTTTGCTATCGATAGAAATCGGGAATGCAATACCCAGACGTGGGCTGACAGTGATCTTCTTTTCGGTAGGTTCTTTTTTCAGCAACTGATCAACATCTGCTGATTTTGCGGATGAGAATGCTGAATTGTACTCATCCCACACATACCATTCACCGCCTGCATGTGAGTAATCAAGACGGACACCAAGGTTAGCGATCATCCCTTCATACTCAAATTTGTCCTGCACATAGAGGGCAGCAAAAATGGGGAACTTATCATAAATATCGCTGAAGTTTCCATCCGGCAGGAATGCATCAAACTGCCCGGCACGGATCAGGAATTCAGTATAGTTAAATTCAAAACCAGCCTTGATATTGTTATATTTATCAATCTGGCTGGAGATGTCAAATTTCATGTTGTAGGTATAGGTCTTTGAGGTATCGCGGGCAGTACTGAAACCAACGCTCATACGGAAATTGTTCACGCCGAACGTAGGCTGTGGCCAGTATCCGAAGGGGGCTTCATCAAAGCGAACGCCGCCAATGGTGATGACACCAGTTGTATCACGGAGTCTGTTCGGAACGGTACTGTATTCATTTGCAAAGCGGCTCACACGAACTTCGTAAAATGTTTCAGCATTGAGAACGTGCGTAAACTTTAAACCAATCGAATTGGTGAGAGCGGTTGAAGGAGCCCAATAGTCATCAGTAAATACCCGGTTTTCAGCAGTTTTGAACTGAGAAAAGCGTGAAAGATTTGATGCAATCTGAGCAGAAGAATTAATGAAGATAGGCGCTCCGCTTGCTGAACGGGTAGTCCCCTGAGTTTGACCATATAACCCTTCAAGGCTGATTTTCATTCCGGTACCAATATCGGAAGTCAGTTTTGCCTGATAGGTGAAATCGTACAAGCCCTTTCTTGAAAGAGGAATCATGTACATAGTTTCATTTTTCCTGTATGCAAGCAGGAATCTAAGATTACCAAGAGGCTTGCTTACGAACGGCACAGGACCCGCCAAACTCATGTCGATGTTCCAGTCAGGATTTTCGATATCGAGCATGCGGCGGTGCTGATAAAGGTAAACCTGCTGAGCAGCCTGAGGTGAAAGATCATTTGTTGGATCATCATCAATCAATGTCTGCTGCGAGATTTCATTCCAGCCAACAAATTCAGGATACTGACGCTGCAACCAGGTATTAGTTGCCCAACCTGATTTTGTTCCAACAAATGCCACCTGAGGATCAACAAACGGGCGCATCCAGTATGCATCTGCTGACATCGGGGACTGACCAAAATGCTTTGCAGTAGGCGGACTGTAGCGGCCCAGCATACTGAAAGTATATTTCTCCTTGTCACCCTCTTTGGTAACCACGTTGACGAGACCAGAACGGATCTGACCGTATTCGGCGTTAAAACCACCGGTCTGAACCTGGATTTCTTCAATAGCGGTAAAGGAAATGCTCGTGAAAGAATTATTATCGCGGGCGCTTCTCATAGAAAGACCGTTCACAAGGAAGGCAGTCTGATCTGAGCCACCACCACGAACGATAATACCCTCACTGCCTGACTGTATACCAGCCTGCAGTGTGAGTACCGATTTAGCATCTACGATAGGCAGATTCTGAATTTCTTTAATATTGAGGTTAACCTTACTTGAGGATACGTCCTTCTGAACGATAGGTTCTTTCGCGATGACCACGATTTCTTCAGTGGATATCGTCTGATCCTGTAGTTCAAAATTAACCTCAGTAGTTTGGTTAATGGCAACTCTGATATTCTGAACCGTTTGAGGGGCATAGCCGATCATCGTGGCACGAATATTATAGAAGCCGGGAGACACATTGAGGATCACATAGTAACCTTCAACATCGGTCGCAGCACCAATGGTAGTTCCGTCAACAATGACATTCACACCAATAAGGGCCTCACCGGTTTTGGCATCTTTGACAAAACCAGATATTTTACCTGACTGAGCGTGAGTGACTGGAACCAATAGGAGAGCGAACAATAAAAGAGCAAGAGTAGAGAATGTTCTCATAACGAGACTCCTAATTGATCTAACAAAGAGGGGAGGTAACAATTTATCAATTACCGTAGTTCCTGTAAAATGGAAAAAAGTACTTTCATAAAAGTATAACTTCTGCACCTGATAATCAACAATAAAATAAAAATTATTTGGTTTAATGCTTGTTTTGAGCGATCAAATAAGAAGAGCTTGAGCAATTTGTAGAAGGGTATATGGCTATGAAAGAACTGCGAATCTGAAGTAATTAAAGGCTGGTGAATGACTACAAGAGATGCTTACTCTTTTGAAATCAATACCTTATCGATTCTTGAACCATCCATATCCACAATCTCATACTGGAACCCACCAAACGAGATACGGTCACCTGTCTTGGGAATACTGCCTGTTTCGTGAATAATGAGACCCGCAAGAGTGACATAGCCTGCACTCCCCTGTTTTTTGTGCAGAGGTAATGCTTCAGGTAGATCATCGAGGAGGATATCACCATCAACCAGGAAGGAACCATCTTCCCGCTGCATATATTCTGGTTCTTCGATCATCCCCTTTTCGGGCAAGTCACCAATAATGTTCTCAAGGATATCTCGCAGTGTGATTATACCCTGGAACACGCCATATTCGTCAACAACAAGAGCATTAACGATTTGTTGTTCCTTCATCAGGTTCAAAACCCTGTATGCTGGGAATGTATCTACAACGAAATATGGTTGTTTAATCAAAGATTGAATATCAGTAAGTCCTGAGCATTTTCTGATAAAATCCTTTGCAGTGATAATACCAAGGATATCGTCTAATGATCCGTCACCTATCGGAAAAATTGAAAAATCGTTTTCCATGATCGTCTTTTCGATCTCGGTAAAAGAATCATTCACATCTATCCACACTACATCAGTTCGGTGGGTCATGATCGAATTTGCCTTTCGGTCACCAAACTTAAAGAACCTTTTGATCAATTCACCTTCTTCTTTTTCGATGGAACCAAATACAGACCCCTGATCGATAAGGATTTTTAATTCATCCTCCGTGACGGGGGGTGACGGATTATCCTTGATACCAAAAGCTCTGATTATAACCTTTGTTGAAACAGAAAGTAAAGAAACCAATGGAGAAGATGCTTTGGTAAGGACATTCAGGATAGGGGCAGAAAAGATAGCAATTGGTTCTGCGTTATTAATAGCAAGCGATTTCGGAACGAGTTCACCAATTACTAACGAGAAATAAGTGATTGCGGTAACAACGATAATGTATGAAAGCTCATTTGCATAAGGAGCCAGGAATGAGATTGCACTGACGTAGGGAAGAATATCCTCTGTAAGTTGTACACCTCCATACGCACCGGAAATAATACCTATGAAAGTAATTCCGACCTGAATCGCTGACAGAAAGCGTTCTGGGTCATGCCCAAGTTTCAGGGCAAGTCCAGCATTTTTACTCCCCTTCCGTGCCTTCTCTTCCAGTCTGGATTTTTTGGCCGTAACGATCGCTATCTCAGACATCGCCAGGAATCCATTGAGTACAATGAGAAAGGAAATAATCAACAGGTCTATCATTAAATCTTAATTATCTCTTTTTGAGTTGATGGTTCGCTGCTATTTTAAAAAAACAGTGTTGTATTTCATACAAAATGAACGATTTTCCTTCGGCAACAGGTTCATAATTTGTATTTTTTGTTCTTCAATTTACGGAGAAATGTTGAAACTTATCAGAAAACTATACGACTGGATGCTGCACTGGGCAGATACGCCTCACGGAGCGATCGCACTATTCATTATAGCATTTGCTGAATCTTCTTTTTTCCCTATTCCACCAGATGCATTATTGATTGCATTGGCATTAGGTGTCAAGAAAAAGTCGTTTTACTTTGCAGGGATTTGTACCCTTGGGAGTGTGCTCGGGGCATTATTTGGCTATGCTATTGGTCATTATGCATGGTGGAATGAGGTAAATGGGGTGCAGGACTTTAGCAGTCTGGCGATTTTCTTCTTTGATCACGTTCCAGGGTTCACTATCCCACTCTTCTGGCAAATTAAGGATTACTTTGACCAGTATAATTTCTGGATTATCTTCACAGCCGGATTCACTCCAATTCCCTACAAAGTGTTCACTATTTCAGGGGGATCTTTCGCTGTAAATCTGGTCATGTTCATTATTGCCTCCATTATCAGCCGTGGAGCTCGTTTCTTCCTGGTCAGTTTTCTGATTTGGAAGTTTGGTGAGCCGATCAGAAATTTCATCGACAAATACTTTGACTGGCTAGCAATTGCATTCACTGTTCTGCTAATAGGCGGATTCGTCGTCATTAAATTTGCTATTTAATCCTATTAATCAGGCACTCTGATCGGGGTGCCTGATTATTTCAAATACATCATCTTTCGCGTGGCAGAAGCTGACCCAGCTACGAGCCTCAAAAAGTAGATCCCACTGCTCAACCCATCAGCGCGAAACTCAGCGGAATGGGTTCCTGCCTTCAGCTCAGTATTGATCAAAGTTGCCACCTCTTCACCAAGGGTATTATACACAACAAGTTTTGCTACTGCATCACTCGGAAGTGTAAATTGCACTTTGGTTGAAGGATTGAAGGGATTCGGATAGTTCTGCTCAAGTACCAGCGTTTCGGGCAGACTGGTCTGCACACTCTTTTCGTCTTCCACGCTTACAATCACGACATCGGGTGAAAGTTTTCTGTTTAGCCTAAGCATCGCAGCATCAGCCATAACATACTTCCCTTTTTCTGCATTTATATTATCCAGACGTAAAACTGTAGCAGCTCCCTTTGTCAGGAATACTGAAGGTAATTGCACCCATCCTTTTTGCTTCAGCGTCCGTTGATTTACAGATACAACTGTGGAATCAGTACCCGAAAATATTGTGTACCGCGCATTCTCAGTGAATGACGAGTTAGGGAAAAGGTAGACATAAAGGTCGTACCATGCGGAATATGGGACATCTATATTGTAATTCAGAGCAGCATAGTTTGAATCATTAGTCCAGAGTATCTGCCCACCAGGAACAGGTCCAACGAACTGAGTCCAGTTTCCGGTTCTGGTATTAGCAGCATCGTTTTCATTTTGCACTGTAGATTTTGGACGCCAGACAAATCCATCTCTGTATGGTAGTAGGGCTGGCTCATTGTAATAGGTAGCCCGCAGGGTATCACCGAGACGGTTACTATTCTGCCGGAATGCTTCGTAAAAGAAAAAACTCTCTCCCTGCACATTTTTATTTCTGTTGGCCTGTATACTTCCCAGAAGCAAAGATGGAGAGATCACATAGCTGCCTGCTTTAGTAAGTATTCCCCCAAACAGAATATGACGCCTGGCAGGTGCAATAGCCCCATACGCAAGATTTAACTCGTAAGTGTAGGAACCAACATCCTGACGGTAGAGCTGCGGGATAAAATTATCGATCAACCCGGAGTCAACCCAGGTTTTTGAATCCTGCAGGTAGTTGTCATAACCCCATGGATATGGACTTGGGGCAATGGAGAGAATCAGGTCTTCTGAACGGGATTTTACAGTATCACGCCAGCGGGCTACAAAATCGTTGAGTTTATTTGCTCTCCAGCGCTTCCAGGCCGCATCATATTCATTCTGTGGAGGGAGATTACCATTATTATCCGCCTTATACAATTCAACCGTTACGGAATCATACCCACCCTCGGATGGCATTGCAGGCAGGCGGTCATCACCCTGAACACCCTCAATATCATAATTATCAATTACCTCAGTAGTAAGTGAAATCAGAAAATCCTGTAACTCAGGATTGGTACCTGCCATCCAGTCGAAACCATTTTTTACGACCAACTGTCCCTGGCGATTCTTTGATGCCCACTGCGGATACTTTGCCAGTATGTGACCACCATTAAGTGAGTAAGAAGAGGAAAAACCAAATTCGAACCAGGGTATAACCTCGATACCATTCCTGTGCGCCTCAATCATGATCGTTTTGAGGGGGTCCCGACCTGCAAAGTTCGCTATGATTGGCACTCCAAACTCATTTTGCATGATAGCGCTCGGATACAGTGTATAACCTTTATTCCACACAACTGGAAATACAACGTTGATCCCGATTTTCGCTAGGTAATCCATTGCTTCGGCGATAGCATCGTCAGTAAACATGACGAAGCTGTCAACGTTGGTTATCCAGACAGCACGCATCTGACGTTGCTGCGGCAAAATATCAGAGACGGTAAGAAAGAGTATCAGGAGCAGAAGTGCTTTTTTCATAATCCTCAATGTAATAATTCGGGAAATGTTACAGGAATCTTGTAAAAATTATTTCTGAATTCAAGTGGAAATTTTTTCAATCCCTCATAAAAAAAGAAGACTTCACCAGGTATCCCATGAGTCCTGTTTGCCTCGATCATTTCACTAAGGAATTGCGAATCCGGGTAATACTTACCTACCTTGATCAGTACACCAGGGTAAAAACGATGCAATTGTTCAGCAGGAACCTGCTCAAGGATGATTGTGCTAAGTGCTGAAGTGTACTCACTTATTGAGTACCGATAAACTTGTGGGCAAAGGAGTTCAACATATCCGAGTTGCATCCACTTAACCCAATCCTGTAGATACTCCTCCTTCGACCATGGGAATATTGAAGGTGCCATGGAAACAAGAACATCTTTCCTGATTGACTTTACCGTTCCATAGATCCTGCCCATAAAATCTGTGAGGATGTCAGATCGCCACTGCACCCATGCAGAATCCTTCTCGTTTGTTGGGGGCAAGGAACCAAACTGCTTCTGGTATCGCGTAACGGTATAGTCATCATACCCAGCCAAAGAAGGCATAGCGGGTAATCTGTCATCACCCTGAATACCATCAACTGGATAATTCGTCACTACTTCAGCTATCAGACGAAGCATAAAATCCTGAACCTCTGGAAGGAATCCGTTCATCCACTCAAAATTGTTCTTTACGGCAAGATTTCCATTCTTATCCTTTGCAGCCCAATGGGGGTATTTTTTCAGGATATTGCCCCCGTTCTCATTATACGATGATGCAAAACCAAACTCAAACCAGGCGAACACCTTTATTTTTTTCAGATGGGCGGCATTGATAAGTTCTAAAAGTGGGTCTCGGTTACCATATACTGGATCAATTTTAGTTCCGAAAAACTCCTCAGCAACTTTGCTGGGAAACATCGTCATCCCTTTGTTCCATACAACCACAAAAATGGAGTTCATCCCAAGGGAATCGCAAAATGCAACTGCTTCATCAATTTTTTCCTTTGACAATAGTACATCACTATCCACATTTGTTAGCCATACTCCCCTCACCGCAGTCTGGGGGATAAGGATGTTTGAAAGCAACACTATCAAAAGCAAAATTTTCACAACAATGGGCATCATCGGCAATTCTCTACCAGGAATGAATTATAAAAAGAATGCTGACAGGAGTGGAGGATAATTGTCTGCCTGTCAGCATTCGTCACATCTAGGAAAAAGTAATACATCAGAACGAGGCGGCAAATCCTGCTCTGATTTCAGCAAACTGAAATGTCGAAACATTTTCCATATCCATCTTCAGGATAGGCCAAAGTTCACCAATAATATTTTTATAATTTGCAGTCACTGTAAACCAGAGGGGTTCAATGACCTTTACACGAAGATCAACACCAAGATTAAAAGTACCGCTCCAGTCACTCTGCTCGAATGCAGGAACGTTAATATATTCACCGAACAGCGTCGTATCAGCCGTTGGTTTATAATAGAGGGAATCCTTGTACGCAGAGCGCGTATATTCCCAGCGCATAACACCGAAACCGATATTCAGGTTTGCTTTAAACAATTCAGTTGACAGCACATGCCAGTAGGCATTCGCTGATATACCATAGGCTGTCAATTCCATCTCAATGCCCTTCATTGGGAAGTCGTATTCACGCTCAACATTGTTGTATGTATATTTATTCCTGATGATCATCTTATCCTGATTTACATCTGTCAGTTTCAGATACTCAACTTTACCCTGCCATTCCCAGTCAGGAGAAACTTCCTTGCCAAAACTGAATGATCCACCAACCCCGGGTTTCATTCGGTCAGCAAGTCCTCCAATAGGAATCAAATACGAGCCAGTTGCGCCAAGAAAATACTTACCCTGAAATCCAGATTGCTGAGGGAACAGAGCTATCATTGGAAAGAGAGCCAGAAAGAATATCAGATATTTTTTAGTCATAGGGAATATACCTCAATAAGCGAAGAGGAAGCCAAGTTTAACATTCATCATATCGGTAAAGAGCGCTTCATCAAAACCATACTTGCCTTCAGTTTCAATAATCTTTCTATAGCTGAATTCAGCCATGATATTGATGATCTCTGTCAATGGATAATCTATCCTTAATCCGCCAGTTACAAGGAATGGATTACCAGACTTTGATGGAGCGAAATTCCGGTAGGTATACGAGAACTTATACTGCTCAGGATTTTTGTACACACGGTTCCAGGTTTCTTCCAGGTACATATTTCTGGTGTAGAAAAACATACCACCACCAACGTATGGTTGCACATTCAACGCTCCGAACAGTGTAAAATCACCATTGATAGTGATCATTACCGGAAAGGCATCAATTGACTGCACTGGTTTCCAAAAGGCTGAGAGTCCGAACGTGGTATCCTTTAGATCAGAGGATACTGATCCACGGTACCGGATATCCCAAAAACGCCAATCCCATTTTTCAAGTGCAGAATCCTGCTCAACCGAGAAATGATTATACCCTCCGGAAAGACCAATGGAGAGAAAATCAAAAACTTGGAAATCAATTCTCACCGAACCACCTACCCCATCAGCCTTTGTAACATCCATCTGCTTCCCAAAAGAAGCGATATAATCACCGCTGAATGAGATAGACTTAACCTGGGCTACAACAGTATAACTCAGTGAACAGAGAAAGATAAAAAGGAGTATATTTTTTTTCATAACAGTTCCATCTCCTCTATCAAAGCACAGCTATATTGAGTGAAAAACGAAGAACATTACCCAATCTGCCGAAGTCGGAGTACGCGAAATCAACTGATACAGGGAGTGTACCTTGGGGATTAAAACCCACCCCAAACGAGTATGAATCCTCATCATAGAGGAACTTGTACCCCAACCTGACCGAAAGCATTTTGTTCCAGCAGTATTCAAAGCCGGCGTGTACTTTCTCGTCGTTATTATTTGGGTGAAGAGCCTCAGCCATGATTGTAAATCGGTGTTCTGAATCCATATCAGAAAAGAGTTCGGTGGCAAGCCCAAGTTTCAATACCAGCGGCATTTTGAATGCATCATTTATATACTTTGATTCCACCCCAAAATTCTGCATTGCGGCACCAATCCGGAGCGTATGAAATCCGGTGTAGTAGAGCATACCGCCATCAAACACAATGTTATCGGCTGCATAAATATCAATAGACTCACGCACATACTTTGCCGAAACACCGAATGAGAACCGGTCGGTGAGCATCCGGGAGTAAGAGACACCGACTGAAAGAGCACTAGAAGAGAAATCACCAATAATCTCATACACTTTCTGACCAGGAATTTTCTGTGTTTTCGGCATGGAACCGTAATCAACTGCCACTGCGCCAACAGCAAACACCCCCATTGGGGTATTGATTGCATATGCAGCAGAGAACTGATTAATATCAGCAAGCCATGGTGCATACGATGCTGAGAAGCTATGGGTTTTATCAGTAAAACCAAGTGCAGCGGGGTTTGTAAATATACCGGCAGCGCCTACATCAGACAGCACGGTATTTACTTCACCCAATCCGGCATTACGGGCATTTACAGGCAATTCAAGAAAGACAAATCCTGAAGTTGCAGTTTTCTTAAACTCACTTTGTGGGAAAACCACAATCGTGATTAAGAGAAAGAAGAATATGCTTAACAGATGTTTCATCAAACTGTACACCGAATAAAGTATTAAAAGCTGTTACCGAACGATGGCAAACTTGCCAATCTTTGTCCCCACAGGGGAATCAACATGAAAAATATAAACACCACTTTCGACAAACTGACCAAAATCAGTAATCTGATTCCAGGTGACAATGCCACCGACAGTCTCTGCAACGTCTATGGTCTTCACCAGGTCACCACGGACGGTATAGATTCTGATCGTACAGGGATTCGGAACATTCACAAACTGAATCTGGTCAGATTCTCCTGGCTGTGAAGCGCCCTGCCCCAATACAAATGGGTTAGGAACCACCAGAACTTCGTTTAAGTTATTTTTTGCAGGAAGTGTTGCTAGAAAAGGCTGAGTCATTCTGTTTGCAGAAATTGATGACTCCAATGAAGGTACCCTGTTTGATCCGGTTTCCGGAAAACGGGCTGCTGGATTTGGCGGCCATGAAGCTTTGCCTGTATCAAATGCGGTGAGTGCATAGTAGTACCCCGTACCAATCTGCACTGAAGAGTCGATAAAAGTATAGATACCTTTGCCAGCATCATAAAACTTTGGGTCGTTTTTATAAATGGAAGCGATTGAATCCCACGGACCTATCGGCAGGAAATCA
>JAEXTR010000385.1 GCA_023406915.1 Bacteroidota bacterium | reverse complement strand
CTTGTATACAAGGCGTACTTTGCCTTTATCACCAGACCACTGAAAACGAAGGCTGGTGAACCGACATCAGCTGTTTACGGATTCCTAACTCAACTGATCAAGATTCTGGAAGAAACAAAGCCGGATGCCGTGGTTGCAGCGTTTGACTCCAAGGAAAAAACATTCAGGCATACGATGTATCCTGCATATAAAAGCAACCGTGCAGAAATGCCCGAAGATATGGTTCCACAGATCGGTAGAATCCGCGAAGTAATTGAAGCGTTTAATATTCCGGTTATGATTCAGCCGGGTCTTGAAGCAGATGATCTGGCTGGCATCACAGCATCTGCCGGCAGTAAGATTGGTTATAACGTGATCTTGTTATCACCCGATAAAGACTATATCCAGCTCATCAATGAAAACGTGACTATACTGCGCCCAGTCAGGGGAAGCAATGAGTTCGAAGAACTTACCCCCACATTAGTCAGAGAAAAATATGGCTTCGAGCCTTTACAGATAATTGACTACCTTGCATTAATCGGAGATTCTTCTGATTTCATCCCTGGCGTTCCAGGGATTGGAGAGAAAACCGCCCTTCCTCTCATTCAAAAGTATGGTACAATTGAAGCAATCTATGAGAACATCGAATCTGTGACTCCAGCAGGGGTAAAAGGAAAGCTCGAAAAAGGTAAGGAGAGCGCTTTTCTTTCAAAACAACTGATAACAATCGTCACCGAAGGTGAACTTTCCTTTGATCTCAGCGAAGCACATTTGCTTGAACCGGATATTGATAGAATTGAAAGACTTTTCTCGGATCTTGAGTTTAGAAATCTGTTCGCAAAGGTAAAAAAGCTGTATGGAACAGCTGCAGCTGAAGCCCCTTCTGTTGAACAGCAAATAGAAGTGCAACCTGAAAATGCTCAGCCTGAAGAAGTTTTCGATGCTTTAAAGGTTACCTATACACTCATTACAGACAGGGCTGCTGCGAAGGTTCTTGCAGTCTCTTTGAGGGAAGCGGGTTTGTTTGTATTTGATACTGAAACCGATGGATTGAATCCGTTTCAGGCTCAGCTCGCTGGCATTGCCTTTTGTACCAATCCTGGCAAAGCTGCTTTTGTTGCGGTCGACGGTATCTCTCAGGCAGGAGGTCTCTTTGAAAGTGCGGTTACTGACCGTTTATCACTTTCAGACTGCCGGGAAATCTTCGGACCGCTTCTTGCAGATCCATCTGTAAAGAAGGTTTGCCAGAATGCAAAATTTGACATCAACATTCTTCGGTGTCAGGGAATGCCGGTACAGGGTGTGGTATTCGACACAATGGTTGCATCCTATATCATTGATCCTGATCAGAAACATAATATGGATGATCTCTCCAGGAAGTATCTCAATTACTCCCCCATCCCACTCTCGGCACTATTAGGATCAAAAAAGGAAGCAAAACGAATATTTGATGTTGACCTTGATAAACTGAAGGATTATTCTGCAGAAGATGCCGATATAACGTTCAGACTCTATCTGAAACTGAAGGCACTGCTTGATGAGTCTGGTCTTAATCAACTGGCTGAGAAGATTGAATTTCCTTTGATTGAGGTACTCTCAGAGATGGAGCTTGCTGGTGTAAAGATTGATATTCTTGCCCTTCAGGATTTCAGCAATGAACTTGAGAAACTGATCCAAAGCCTGACTGAGGAAATATACTCTATTGCTGGTGAAGAGTTTAATATCAATTCTCCCCAACAGCTTCAAAAAATCCTGTATGGCAATCTTCGGCTGCAACCCACAAAAAAAACAAAAACCGGTTATTCAACGGATGCACAGACGCTGGAAGACTTGCAGGATGCTCATCCAATCATCCCTGCCCTCTTAAAGTTCCGTCAGGTTACGAAACTGAAATCCACCTATGCTGATGCCCTCCCCAAATTGATTGAACCATCAACTCAGAGGATTCACACATCGTTTAATCAGACAATCGCATCAACAGGTAGGCTCTCAAGTGTGGATCCTAATCTACAGAATATCCCCATCCGAACAGAGATGGGGAAAGAGATACGAAAGGCTTTCGTTCCTTCAGATAAAAACAACACTCTTATCAGTCTCGATTATTCACAGATTGAACTTAGAATACTTGCAGCATATTGCGGTGATGAATTTCTCCAGGAATCATTCCGGAAGGGGCTTGATATCCACACATCCACCGCTGCAAGAGTATTTCAGGTAGACCTTGACAAAATAACTCCTGACATGAGGCGGAAGGCAAAGGAAGTTAATTTCGGTATCATCTATGGTATCGGTGCCTTCGGGTTAAAAAACCGTCTTGGTATCACCCAGACTGAAGCAAAGAACATCATTGATAACTATTTTATGACCTTCCCGGGTATTCGACACTTTATCGATCAGTGTATTGCTTTTGCAAAGGAGCATGGTTATGCTGAAACTATGATGAAGCGCAGACGATTTCTACCGAATATCAATAGCCGGAACGCCGCAGTAAGACAGTTTGAAGAACGGGTTGCTGTCAATATGCCAATTCAGGGGTCGGCAGCGGATATGATTAAACTTGCGATGATCAGTATTCAGAAAGAGTTAAAGCTTCTAAAGGTAAAGACAAGAATGGTATTGCAGGTTCATGATGAACTCCTCTTTGATGCCCCGAAGGAAGAAGCTGAAGAACTGATACCTATACTGAAAAGACTTATGGAGGAGGCAATGCCACTGAGTGTACCGCTGGTTGCTGAAGCAGGAATGGGTGATAACTGGTTGGAAGCCCACTAGTGGACTCTGTCAATAAAGCTCACTGACGAGATACTTGGTAGCAGACTCCGCTGCCCTGTTTCCACTGATAACGGCACTTTCAATAGTTGAAGGAATCCCGGTATCCGTCCAGTCACCTGCAAGAAAAAGGTTCTTGATGCCAGTAATAGTACCAGGTCGCTTAAAGATATTTTCTACAGCTGGAACAACGGTTGCACGTTTCTCTTTAATAATCTGGTAATCCAGAATATCCTGAGCACTGATATCAAGGTAGTTGGATAACTCCCGTATAATTATTGCGTAAAGATATTCGTTACTTTTCTCAACGATATCATAGGCGGCAGAAATTACAAGAGTCAGCCGGTTTCCGTGATTAAACACCCAGTGAATCGGAGATTTGTGGAGAGCATAGAAGGGTTTTTCCAGGTAGTTCTTTCCTAAAAACAAATGCGCTGAAATTATGGGAGCGTAGGTATATGTTTGCTGAACAGGGTCTATTAAAAACTCTCCTCCTCTGATCCTTGATAAGGCATAGGGGGGAACAGCAAGGATGACTGCATCAAAATCGTTATACTCATCCTCACCTATAATTAGCTTTTTTGCAACAGTACCGTCATGAACAATTGCATCCAGTGATTTGGACAGGTCTACCTGGTTACTCCGTTCTTTCAGATAGGAAACAGCCGGTTCACAATACATTTGTGATAGCCCAACCGAAGGAATAATTATTCTTTCAGAGCCTTCAATTCCAAAAAATATTTCCCTTAATACCCTTTTGAATACCGATGCAGATGATTCCTTTAAGGTAGCATTTAAAGCACTGATTCCGAGTATCTCAAAAAATCTTTTAATACTGTTTTCATTTATACCCTCCTGCTGCAACCA
>JAEXTR010000381.1 GCA_023406915.1 Bacteroidota bacterium | reverse complement strand
GGGTGACAGGGCGTACAAGCATTAAAAAAGACCTCTCCTAATAAAACGGCTACCACACTTTTGTTAAGTCGTTAGTCCATTACTGCTTTACTATTTCCACTCTTCGGTTTTTTGCCTTACTGTCTTCAGTATTGTTATCGGCTACAGGTTTTGTTTGTCCCCAACCTTTTGATTTAAGGCGGCTGGCATTGATACCTTTGGAGACCAATGCGGTCATGACTGATTTTGCACGGGATTCCGAGAGGGTTTGGTTCGATTTTGCATTGCCAACATTATCGGTATGACCTTCGATGCTGACTTTGAGATCAGGGTTTTGTTGCAGCATTTCGGTGATCCGGTCAATGATGGGGAATGATTCAGGCTTGATGACTGACTTTCCGGTTTCAAAATTTATATAGAGTGCGATGAAGCCATCCTTCTTCAGTACTTCAAACATTTCAGAGGCGGCAACCTCCTGCTTCATCGATTCCATTTTGAGGATGTTCAGGGAGAAAGCTTCCACGGCATTTTCAGTGCCGGCAAATGAGGTCAATTGCAGCCAGTATTCATTCTCTTTTGTGGCAAGATGGAATGTCGCCTCCAGCTGAGCATCCATAGCATTAGAGTTTTTGTAGATAAGCTTTCCGCCGTTCTTTGTGATTGCTGCTTCATAGTTCCTGATGATCTGCAAAACGCTTTTTGGCTTCACGCCGGCATCGGAATTAAATCTATAGTAGATGTAGGAGAGGGTACCCTCTTTTTTTTCTGTTTTGCTGCTGCTTATGCGGAGTTCGAGTTCGTTATAGTTTTCTTCGCATTCGGAGATGTAGAAGTGTTCAAGTCTGGTAAGGAGCGGGTGGTCTTTGCATCCGGCAGCATCATCCTGAGCAAACGTAGCCATTGAGAGTGCGAGCATACAGAGCACGGGTAAGAGTATCTTTTTCATTGCAACCTCTTGTGTGAGTATTGGTTTTTGAATTTGTTTCAAAATTTTCCCGTAATGTAAATAATATTTTTACAAAAGGAAGTGACGGGGATATCCCGATTTCAGGCGATAAACGTGGAATTATAATTCTCGATGAATCCCCCTTTATCATTGCAGCAAAAAGACTTAGGTTGTGATTTTTATTGACTTTTGCCAATATTAAGGGTAATTTTAGAGTCTGAATAATTTCTCAACTAATTATATTGTTTGTAGTCAAGTATGAAGGAATTTACCTTTCGAATCGTTTTGATCGTGGCTGCGATAGCTATCTCAGTCTTTTATTTATATCCCACCTATCAGGATTATCAGAACCAGCAGGAACTGAATGAAACACTTTCTGTAAAGCGGGATTCACTCAGAACTGCTCATCCAGGTATGGATGCTGACAGTTTAGACAGACTCCTCAGAATTGTTGAGACTTCACTGAAGTCAGGCAATCAGGATTTTGTAGATACAAGAGCCAAGAGGATAAAGCTTGGTCTGGACCTTCAGGGTGGTATGCGGGTTGTGCTTGAGGTGAACACCGGAGAGCTGCTGCGGAAACTTGGTAAGGGTATTGACGAGGACTTCCTTTCTGTCCTCGCAGCATCGGAGATTGAAAAACAGGCAACCGATGAATCAATCGTGGATATTTTTGCACGAAAACTGAAAGAGAAGAATATCCTGATCACCCGTTATTTCGGCACGATCGAAGAGGATGAGGACGAGGTTATCTCCAAACTGAAGCAGCAGGCTGAAGATGCAGTAAGCCGCGCCGTGGAAATCATTGGAAACCGCGTGAACCAGTACGGTGTATCTGAACCCTCCATACAGAGGCAGGGCACCAGAAGAATCATCGTTGAGCTTCCGGGTATTGCCAATGAAGAAGAAGCCCGTCAGCTGATCCAGGGCACTGCATTGTTAGAGTTTAAAATTGTTAAGCAGCCTCAGGAAGCATTTGCCATTCTTCAGAATGTGAATGATGTACTGGCAGGTGTTGCGGTTGATGTAAAGACCGATGCAGATACAGCGACAGTATCTGACACTACGGCGAAGAAAGACACCACCCAGACTGCGAAGGTTGACACAACCAAGGCTGATACCAACAAGACCATGACCCAGGAAGAGTTTCAGAAGAAGAATCCTCTGTTCGCGATTCTGATGATTGACGAACAATCGGGTATCTTCTATCTCGATGGTCTGAACAGGAGCAAGTTCCAGGAATACCTGATGCGCCCTGAAGTAAGAAGAGTGGTCCCTTCAAATCTTGATTTTGTAACCTCTGCTAAACCTTCATTCGTAAATGAAGGCAGAGAGTTTTACGAAGTGATCATGACTGCCAAAGAAGCAGACCTTACCGGTAACGTGATCACCGATGCACTTGCCACCATTGATCAGACCTCATCCCGCTGGGTAGTTAGTATGGCAATGAACAGCGAAGGTGCAACCCGCTGGGCAACCATTACAGACAGAAATATCAAAAAGCGCTGTGCTATCGTGCTTGATGGTGTTTTCTACTCTGCACCCACTATCCAGAACAAGATCACTGGCGGCAGATCAGAGATCAGCGGCGTTGGTGAAAAAGAAGCAAAGCTGCTGGAAATCGTACTCCGTGCTGGTGCACTACCTGCACCAGTTGACATCATCGAAGAGCGTACCGTTGGTCCGTCACTCGGACAGGACTCAGTTGGTGATGGTTTGTCATCAATGGTCTTCGGCTACATTCTTGTAGCACTCTTTATGATCATCTATTACCAGAAGAGTGGCTCCGTTTCTGCAATTATGCTGTTCTTCACGATGTTCTTCATCCTTGGTATTCTTGCTGCCTTCAAGGCCGCCCTTACCCTTCCGGGTATTGCAGGTATCGTACTAACCATTGGTATGGCTGTGGATGCGAACGTGCTTATCTTTGAAAGAATCAGGGAAGAACTGGCAACTGGTAAAACCGTGAAGGCTGCTATTGAAAGCGGTTATGCGCATGCAAGCTCAGCAATCTGGGATTCAAACATCACTACCTTTATCACTGGTATCATTCTTTATCAGTTCGGTTCTGGTCCTGTGCAGGGCTTCGCACTGACGCTGATGATTGGTATTGGAACCAGCTTGTTCGGTGCACTGGTCATGACCAGGCTTGCACTGCAGATGATGGTTGCCAAAGGTATGAAAATAACAATCGGTTAATAACTGGTAATAGGAGCTTAGATTTAAATGCGCATTTTCAAAAACTTACAAATCGACTGGATGAAGAACAGGAAAATCTTCTTCATCATTTCCACTGTGTTATTCGCAGCCGGAATGTTATCCCTTATTTTCAAAGGACTCGAATTTGGTATCGACTTTAAGGGCGGTACTGAAATCGTGCTTCGCTTCGATCAGGACATTCAGATCAGTGAGGTCAGGAATTTGATCTCTGGTACTGGTCTGGGTGAAGTTGAAGTAAAGACCTACGGTGATGCTAACAGTGTCCTGATCAGAACAGAATTGCAGGACCTGCCAAAAGAGGTAGTACCAAAGGTAATTGAGACTCTTAAAAATACAATTTCCAAGGGTAACGATACCATTCAGGTAACCATGCAGGAGCCATCGCAGAATTTTGTTGTTGTTCAGTTCCCCACCCCTGAGACTGCGAATATGATGTATGATTACCTCAATGCGGAAGGTTTTAAAAACCTAAAGATGTCTGAGGAAATCACCAATACACAACTCCGCGTACGAATCGGAATATCAGAGTGGATCAAAGAATCATTACAGGAAAAATTTAAGAATAACAAGTTCACTGTGATGAGAGAAGACCGTGTTGGACCAAAAGTGGGTGATGAATTAAAAACAGATGCAATTATAGCCGTTGTGCTGTCACTGCTCGGAATTCTCATTTATCTTGCTTTCCGTTTCAAACTGATCTTTGCGACCGGTGCGGTTGTGGCATTATTTCACGATGTGCTGATCACGCTGGGTCTGTATTCAATTCTGTATTCAATCATGCCATTTAACCTTCAGATTGATCTGACCGTTGTGGCTGCATTCCTTACGCTTGTTGGTTACTCAATCAACGATACCGTTATTGTGTTTGACCGTGTGCGTGAGATAATTAAAATCCATAAGAATGAACCGATTGAAAAGCTGATGAATATGAGTATTAACAAGACCATGAGCCGTACGATCCTTACCGGTGGTACCACGCTCCTGGCAGTTGCTGTGCTTTTTGTTTTGGGAGGCGAGGTACTTCGTCCGTTCGCATTCACCCTGTTTTTCGGTATTATTATTGGTACCTACTCATCGATCTTCGTAGCAAGTGCGCTGGTGCTTGAATATGCACAACGCAAGAAGGCAAAGATCGAATTCTAATCTGATATTTGTCAGAGTAAAAGCCGCCGTCAATTTCACGGCGGCTTTTTTATTTTAAAGTCCTCGTGTTCCTGCCGTCACATTCACCGCTCAAGCCATGAAATAGTTTGAAACATTTACGGAAATTGATTAGTTTAATGACCAGAAACCAGATTTATTCATCCAAAAAGAGGTCTTTACCCATGTATAAAAAAATGTTCTCCCTGCTGATACTGCTCGCTGCCGGAATTTTCCTGAGCGGCTGCCTTACCTGCGAATATAAGCAGTATTCGTTCTCAGTTGACGGAGATGGATCAGGAAAACTGACCATAAAGTATTACAACATCATGAGCCAGAAGTATGGTGAAGATGATTCACCGGAAAAAGACTTCAAGGAGCTGATTGATGATTATATCAATGGTGAGAAGCTGCAGGAAGATTTCCCGCTTGCAACAGTCTCTTCCAAAAAACTGACTGAACAGAATGGCAAACTTGTGGGTGAGGTAACGTATTCATTCCCTGCCCTGAATACCATCAAGTTGTTCAAGTATGATGATAAAAGTCCACTGATGTTCCATATCAGCAGCATGAACGAAACCTATGAAGAGTCTAATGGATATTATGATGGTGAAGTGATGCCTGTGGTATTCTGGGAGAGAGACTCAAAGAACCTGACACTTAAAACAAAAGTAGCCGGAGTGCCTGAAGCTGGTGATGAAAGCTATACGTCACTTGTAAAACAGTACCGTCAATGGAAGAAGAATAATTAATCAATATTTCTGATCCGGAACCGGGTGTGTTACCCGGTTCCGGGATTCATACCCAAAAACTATTTTATCTTTGCAACGAGGACGGTGAAATCATCGTCAAGTTCGGACCTGCCGGTAAAACTCCTGACTTCATTCCATAATCCTGAACAAATCTCTTTCGCATTGCGCTGGTGATTGCTGCTGATGTACTGCCCAAGTCGCTCATAACCGAAAAGATCATGATTGCTGGTCATAGCTTCTGTAACACCGTCTGAATACAACAGCACAGTGAGTTCCTGATCAATTGTGATGGTGGCAGGTTGTAAGAACTTACTGAAGACCTTACTATCTGATAATCCAAGCGCAATTCCTGGTGAAGAATACCGCTTCAGTTCGCCACCAGACACAATGAAGACCGGGGGATGACCCGCGCGGCAAATCTGCATAGTACGTTTTTCAAGATCAACATCGATGAGAGCAAGTGTGATGAACATACGGCGGTCATAGAAGGCAAACAGGTCATTATTGATTTCAATAAGAATCTCACGCGCATCAATCCCCTTCTGTGCAAACAGCCTGAGCATCGTTTGTACACGAGTCATATAAAAAGCAGCCGGGACTCCTTTCCCCGACACATCACCCACCATCAACAAGAAACGATGATCTGATACCTTAATCATATCGTAATAGTCACCGCCAACCATCTGTGCGGGGAGCATTTCGCCGCATACTTCAACGCCGGGGAAATGAGGCAGTTGCAGGGGAAGCAGGTTTTTTTGCATATCCCAGGCGAGGGAGAGTTCATGCTCTATCTGTGCCTTTCCGGCGAGTTCCTTATAGAACCGGGCATTCTCCATTGAGATCGAAACCTGATTCAATACAGTACTCAGCAATTCGGTTTCATCCTCTGTAAATAGTGTCCCCGATTCTTTCAAACCAAGAGCAACAAATCCGAGTTGCTTTTTACCAGTTTGTAAGGGGTGGATGGTATGAACATCAGAAGACCGGAACACCTCAGATTTGCCATCCAATACCACGGAAAAGTCAGTTTGCGGAATGACAGAAAAGAGCATATTCTTTTTCAGAAGTGCAAAGTGCTCATCGATGGGAAAACTAACCAGACGCATGACTTCTTCGCGCGGAGTGAATTCACCCGCGGCACGAACCAGGTGGTAATGATCCTGTTGTTTGAGATACACAGCAAAAGAGGTCAGCCGAAGCCGCTGAATCAGCGTCTCCTGCAGCGCAGAAAGGATATTATCCTCACCGTAAGTATTATTGAGATCCTCAGCAAAGCGGATCAGTATGTGATTGAATTTTACCTTGTCAGGGAAGAATCTGACGGAAAATTGTTGCACCAGCCTATCCTTTACCGGCTGCACTGCAAGAGCAATAATTACAAAGATGACGGCTGCGATATAGCCGTTATTCTTCGCATCGAGTGCAAGCCCGATCCCCTGGCTGAGGATATAGACGGTAAAGAGATACAGCGCCGTAAATCCTATCGTGGTTGCGCCATAAAATGCAGCTCGTTTCAGTACGATGGTAACATCAAGAAGCTGAAAACGGAAAATCGCATACCCGATTGACAGGGGAAGTATTGAGATTAAAAGCACTGGCAGATAGTATTCAGGGCTGTTGAACATCTGAATCCCGAGGGATGGGAGGATGAGGTTATAGGTGAATAAGCCAAGAACACCAAAAAAGTAGGTTATAAAGATGAATGCCATTGGTTTGCGCATTCTCTTATTCTGCTTTTTAACCAGACTCATAAAGAGCGTAATACATCCAAATACATACCCATAGATATTATACAACCCCATGAGGGTCATAGGAAACCCATCTGATATAAAGACCTTACCGGTATAGTAGGTGTAGAGAAAACTTGCAGTAGAGATAGTCGGAAGCGCAATGGACACGATTTTGTGTGCACTTCTGAACCATTTCATTTTGTTCAGGGCTGACTCGGGGGGGAAGATCAGGAATAGCCTCATGAAGAGGTAGACCCCCAACGACCAGGTATAAAAATAGACTATCAGTAGGATGAGATGAGGTGTTGAGAACGCAACCAGTTTCGGGAAAAAAAGGAGCAACTGAGGGATAAGGCACAATGCATAGACAACACCAATCCCGTACATAATTTTTTGTACCCTGCCAAAAGGGTTGGCAATAATCACAATATGCGCTATAATCAGCCAGAAGAGTGACAGAAGATTCACACTGACATTTGCGGAGAAAATCAGTTTTCTGACTTCAATTTTTTTAACGAGGGTCTCACCATTTCTCAGGATTGTGTATTCAGCATAGCTGCCCAGTTCCATCTTATTCAAAATATCCTGTGCGTGAAACACATTTTCAACTTTAATTCCATTCACTGCAACTAACCGGTCACCATCCTGTAAGCCAGCCGCATCAGACACACCACCGGGTTTAATCTGGGAGATGTAAATTCCAGGGTTGCCTTCCGGATCATTCTGGGACCAGAGGCACTCATCATTCGACATTGTGTTTACGAAGAGATTATGGTAGAGCCCACCAACAACGATCAGGAGCAGCACGGCTGAAGTTATTTTGATCAGGGTGCGGTGATACCGCATATAGAACGTGTGAATCATATTCATTACTTCACCTTTATGACTATCAGCGTGATATCATCTGACTGCGGTTCATTCAGAGTAAAGACCCGAAGGTCAGAGAGTATGGCATCCACGATTTCCTGGGGAGAGTGTGCAGCATGTTTCAAAACAAGCTGCTCAAGCCGTTCGTCGCTGTATTCTTCGTCCTTAACTGATTTTGCTTCTGTCACACCATCAGTAAATAAAACCAGAACATCCCCGCTTTGTAATTCCACTTCAGCCATTTGATACGGAAACATAGTCTTCATAACACCGAAGATCATTCCCCCCTCCGTAAGGTAGGAGATTTCATTTTCACGTACCAGCAGAGGCGGATTATGACCTGCGTTCACATATCTCATGCACACTTTACGATCATCCAGAATCGTCCAGAAAAAAGTAATAAACCTTCCATCAGAAGTATTTTCAGTTACCAGGTCATTCATCATTGCAGTAGCCTGATCCATGGGAAGGTCAAACTTTGTGATAGATTTCAGGAAGGCCTGCAGATTTGCCATGAGGAGTGACGCGGGAACGCCTTTACCGGATACATCAGCAACGGCTGCGCAGTAGCTATGGTCTGCAAGCGGAATCAGATCGTAGTAGTCGCCACCCACCTGACGTGAGGAGATACTGATTGCTGCAATGTCGAAATGTTTTGTTGAAGGGAGGGTTGCAGGAAACAGATTTCGCTGAATTCCTTTTGCAAGCTCCAGCTCTTCTTCCATCTTCTGTTTTTCAATAGCTTCCTTAAAGAGCCTGCGGTTTTCAAGTGACATAATCGCCAGAGAACCGAGGGATGTGATAAACTCCTTATCCTGTGGGGAGTATGGGAGCTTATTCATTCTGGGACCTAAAAAAATGATACCACGCGTCTGGTTCCGCATACGCATCGGGATGATAAGTTCAAAGGATGCATGTACGGGTTCAGGCAGACGGAGTGCAGTTTCTGACAGCACCGCCGGGGCAGCGAGGTGATACACCTCCTGGATTTTGCAGAAGTCTGCGAAGGAATTTTTCGGGATTGTTGTTTCAAGAATGTGGCATTTCCCTTCATCGAGCACGAGAATGGCATACTGGGATACAAGGAAGTTACCAAGCAGAGAATAGAGAAGCAGCTTTCCTATTCTGTTTTCATCAAGCAATACACCGAACTCTTTACCAAGTTCAAACAGAGAATTTATTCTGGTAATTCTTGCATCAAGGTCTTTATTGACACTTTTCAGTTCTGAGATAAAGAGTGCATTCTGCACTGCGGTGGAGGCAATATTAAGCACGGTACGGAGGAAATCGATTTCATCCTGTGAGTAAGCAGCCTTAGTGATTTTTTCACCCAGCACGAAGTAACCTAGTTGCTTACCGGATACTTCGAGGGGAAGCAGCAGGCTCAGACCAGCCTTGCGGCATTCATCCTGTAAAAGTTCAGGGTGGTCAGGGGGGATTCGATGAAGGATATCCCTGATAAGAGTGTCATCGATTCCTTTGGATGCTGCTGCGTACAGGGTATCTTTTTCCCGGAGAAGGATGGTGCCCCGGGTAGCAAGGAACTTGCCCATCGTGCTGTAAAGCAGGTTAGACAGTGTAAAGGAAAGGTCGAGGGAAGAGTTGACAGCATTGCTGAACTCTACCAGCGCTGACAAATTCCGCTGAAGCCGTAAAAATTCCTGATTTGACATAGCACATCAAGCACTGAGATGTTTTCGGAGAACGAGTCTGTTGTTGCCTTCACCGGAGGGATGATACTCAACACCATCCATGAGCATCCTCATAAGATGAATACCGAGACCACCAACGCGGTGCTGCGCAAGGTAACTCTTCATATCGGGCGAAGGAACAGCATTCAGGTCAAAGCTGACCCCCCTGTCAAGCAGCTCAATAACGCAATCGCCATGTACGAAGCGAATCGTAAGCTGGATATCTCCGTCAGGGCTGAGTCGGTAGGCATGCTTAATGATATTGGAACATGCCTCATCCACTGCAAGCACTATCTTGTCAATCACCTGTGATGACACAGATTTTTCGGTACAACGGTCACGCACGAATTCACGGATACGGGAAAGATTATCCGTAGTACTCTTCACGCTTAGTTGATATATTTCTGTACCGGGATTTTTCACGGGTGTTCACAACTTTTGAATAAACTTGTTGACTGCATCTTCTTCCTTCTCATAGATCTCATAGAGCAACGGGAAGCCAAGAAGATCGAAAATGTTATACACCGAAGATTTCATCTCAGTGAGTTTAATGTCACCATTGCCATCACGCATTGGCTCAATAAACGCCATAAAAATGCCTAACCCGGCGCTGGAGATGTAATCCAGATTTTTAAAGTTCACGACAACGCGAAACTTGTTTTTTTCTATTAACTCCGAAAAGGTTGATTCAAGTTTCGGTGCAGTATGCGCGTCGAGATACCCGGCAACATCAACCACTGACACGCCGGCAGCCTCTCGTACAACTGCATTGAATTCAGCCATTCTTTACTCCGTAATTTTTATTTTTCCACCTAAATATAACTAAAGTTATATCATCGTGTTGCGGGTTATTTTCGCAAAAGAGTGATACTGCGCCCATAATTTTCTGTGCAATCTCATCAGTTGGGGCAGCTGCATTTTCAGCCACGATCTTCTTGATCGCTTCGGTTCCGAAAATCTCATTCTCGCTGTTCTGTGCCTCTGAAATACCATCAGTGAACAGAACGATCAGTTCATTCTCTTTCAGTTGCAGCGTCTGACGTTCAAGGGTTCCTTCAAAAATACCGCTGTAGTTCAACCCCAGTCCGATTCCTTTGGGTAGGATTTCATGAACTGTTTCTCCATCGAAGTGGAGCATTGGTGTATGCCCGGCGCGTGCAATTTCAACAACACCAGTAGCGGGATCAAGTATTCCGAAGATGGCAGTAATAAAGTTTTTCCTGTCCAGCGAGCGCTTCAGGCTTTCATTGGCAAACCTGAGGATATCGTGAGGGGCATTGAGTTGTTGCGTTAATGAAGCAAAGATGCCTCGAATTTCAGCCATGATAAATGAAGCAGAAATCCCCTTTCCAGAGACATCTGCAATGGTGAAACCCATTTTATTCCCCTGAATCTCGAAGAAGTCGTAGTAATCCCCCCCAACTTCGAATGCAGGAACAAACACAGAAGCGATTTCAACCCCTGAAATATCTGGCTTCGACTGTGGCAGGAGTTTTCGCTGCATCTCACGTGCAACGTCAAGTTCTTTTTCCATACGCTCTTTTTCAATAGACTCACGAAGCAGGTTTGAGTTTTCCAGTGCGATAGCTGCGTAGTCTGCAAATGTTTCAAGCGCGGCCTTGTCTTCTTCATCAAGAACTACTTCCTGACGGAACAGTACGAAGATATATCCCAGCAGATGGTTATAGGAGTTCACCGGTACAACAACGGCCGTGTGGAACTTCATCCCGGGTGCTTCAAGCTTACAACATTCAGCGAGTGGAAGATGATACACTCCTGCCGTTTCAGCAGTCTTGAGCTGGTTGGTGCAGAAAGCTGAAATCTTTGAAGCGTTACCACCAGTAGTGTTAAAAGGTAAGGCGGGTATATGATTCTCGCGGCTGGTGAGAAAAACCCACGACGCATCGGCGTGTGATATTTCTGCACTAAGAGACGTAACCGTCTCAAGCAGTTCCTTCTCATCAAAGACCTGATGAATTAGCTTACTGAAGTTCTGGAGAGATGATATTTCCTTTGCCTTACGGTCAAATGCATCTGCTGTTGGAAGGTGAAACAGGGTGGTGAAAAACAGAATCACCGAATACACAAGTCCGTAGATCAGCACGAGGCGGTAGAAGATGTTTGCTGAATCCGAAAAATACTTAACCAGGTTTTCCTGATCGCTGACAAATGCGATTGCGATGTTTACACCGAAAATAATCCCAGATACAACGGCAAGCAGTAGCAG
>JAEXTR010000346.1 GCA_023406915.1 Bacteroidota bacterium | reverse complement strand
CAGAAATCTTCATAAACAGTTTGGTAATAAGCTGGTACTTCAGGGTGTTGACCTCTCTATTGAAAAGGGGGAGACAGTTGTTGTTGTTGGCAGAAGCGGGTGCGGAAAAAGCGTGCTGCTAAAGCACATTGTCCGCCTGCTTGAACCTGATCAGGGAACGGTCACGATTGAAGGACGCGATATCGGGGCATTATCCCAGAAAGAGATGTATGAAATCAGGAAGAAGTTCGGATTTCTTTTTCAGGGGGCTGCACTGTTTGATTCTATGACGGTGGGTGAAAATATTGCACTGCCACTTGTAGAATCTGATCAGAAACATGGGAGGGATTTTATCAGTAAAGCGGTAGCAGAAAAGCTTGAACTGGTAGGACTGAAAGGGATTGAGGCGCTGAAACCCGCAGAGCTTTCAGGCGGTATGAGGAAGCGGGTTGGACTTGCAAGGGCGCTGATAACAGAGCCACAGTATATTTTGTACGATGAACCGACAACCGGGCTTGATCCGATTATGTCTGATACCATTGACAACCTGATCCGGGAACTTGCAGACCGACTCCAGGTTACCTCGATTGTGGTGACCCATGATATGTTCAGTGTAAAAAATATTGCAGAGCGGGTTGTAATGATGCATGAAGGGAAGATTTATTTCTCAGGTCATCCTGATGCATTACTGACCAGCAGTGATCCTGTGATAGCTGATTTTATCAGACGAACCGAGACTCTTTCATAAAAAAAATGCTGTCCCCCGCTGAGGAGGACAGCATTGATATACATTGTATACTGTTACCGGTATATTACCGGAGCAGTGTCAGTTTCTTTGCAGCAGTAAAGTTTCCTGCCTTCATCTGATAGAAATAGACACCCGATGCAAGATCCTGTGCATTAAAGTCGATGGTGTAGACACCCTGCTGACGGAATCCATCCACAAGTGTTGCCACTTCCTTACCCAATACAGAATAGACCTTTATGGTAACATGTTCAGGTTTCATAACCTGATAGCTTATCCGCGTAGTGGGATTGAAAGGATTGGGATAGTTTTGTGATAACTCAAATCCGGTGATAGTAACAGTAGCATCTTCCGTGCCGGTTACTCCATCAGGAGAGAGAGTAAATGATGCGGTGCCTGAGGTTTGATTTCCATAGTTCAGGTTAACCATTACCGATGAGGAGCTTTGATATCCTGCCAGATCTGCACCAATAGTGTAGGTCCCTTCTGTGAGTTCATCAAACATATAGGCGCCGTTCAGTGTGGTTATTCCATAGCCGGCAATCTGCTGATCCTGGTCATAGGCGACCACAATAGCACCGGAAACAGGGGCTCCGCTGCCATCAAATACTTTTCCTGAAACTGCGAGGGTACCACCATTATTGATCGGCTTCACGAAGAAGTTGATGCCTGTAACGGTAGTGGCGGAATCAACCACGACAGAGTCAGCTTGTCTCCAATTCATGGTACAGGTACCATCATACCGGAAGTAGGTTGGTCTGAATCCATTTTCAGGAAGTGCAAGGAGGATGTACTCCCGTGGCACCAGATTGCTGAACGAATAATTACCAAGTGAATCGGTATGGGTGGCATACCGTCTTGGGTGGTTGTTTCCGGGAGTTGGGAGTACCTTTTTAGGGATAGCAACAATATGAGCCATAACTGCGGTACCGTTTGAATCGGTCACCTGACCAGCTATGCCATTCGGGTATACAGGTTTTTCTTCCAGTATAAAATTAATTCCTGTTACATTACCATTAACCGGTATTCTGTTTGCAGTCTGGAAACTCTTCTGATTGTCATAATACTCAGGCAGGAGCAGCGGATTCATCGGCTTTGCGAATATGACGAGAGTATCGCCTGCTTTTACCGGCACGGAATAATTACCCAGACTATCAGTAAATGTACCGCGGTAGAAGTGATTAAAGGTATTGAGTCTAACCTTAAAGACTTCGAGGCGTGCGCGTTGCGGTGCGCCGCTGGCATCTGTTACGGTACCCGATAATGTATGAACAACAGGCGGAACCAGTGCTGCAAGCGAAGCATTGATGGTAATGGAATCACCACCAACCAGAATCAACTGCGTTGCGTTCTGAGGAGTGGCGGCGTTGTCAAAGTATTCACAACGGTATCCCATTGCAGAAAAGTGTACCATATATGTACCCGGTAAAACCTGTGCTTTGAAGTAGCCATTTGAATCAAGCGGAACCACTTTACCCATGCCATGGGGTACGGGAATGAGTTTCACGGTTCCACGACCAATTGCTGCTTGAGTTACATCGTCGGTTACAAATCCGTTGACGATGGCAGGAACCGGTGGTGGTGGGAAGGCTGCCACGACTTCCAGTGTGTCAGAGTTTGCCGTAACACCGAGTGGATTTACTTCTGCAACAAAATAGCTGTACCGTACATCGGTTTGTACACTGAGGTCAAGATACGTTAATGGGATAACACCCGTTTTAATCTTATTGAAGGTGCCTGTATCCTGGATACCCCCTTGTTTCCGGTAGATATCAAACCTGAAATTCGGATTATGGTGTTGTGGTCTCTGCCAGAACAGTTTAACTTTTGGTGCTCCATTGATGCGCACAACCTCTGCCCTGAAATTCACAGGTGACTGAGGGGGTGGGAACGGCTGAGCAAACAGATCTGTCATTCCGGTAGTACACAGAACGACAAACAAAGCGAAAAGAAGTGGTATTCTTCGCATAGATGCTATCCTTTATGTTGAATTGTTGAGTTATCTGAATATCAGACAACTTATAATGGGTAAAGGTTTAAAATCACTTTCCACAGGGCGGAAACGTAGGGGAATTTTTCTTCAAATACTATCTGTTTTTTTCTTCTGCGTGATTTGGGTCACCTTAACGTTCGTGGCAAATGTAATATGGTGATGGAATAAGCATAGATATGCGACCACCTTCGGGGTCGGGTATTCTCTCTTATCCGTTTGTCCTATAAATATGGTACCCCTTCGGGGGACGCCTACTCATATTCACCGCAAATGACTCGGTTTAAGAGACTTTTTTTGGTGATCTTTTAAAGTATTATGATCAGGAGGTTCTCGATCCTGATTGGTAAAGAGTCAAAAATTCCATCCAAATTATACCTTAGCCGGTTTAGGTCACGGAGGGGGCTTTATCCCTGTTTTTCACAATTCCGTTGCAATCCGGTGGAAATGGATTTTTTTTCGTAAGTTTTAAGTTCAAATTACCCTAAATGTATGAGAGAAAGATCACTATGGAAGAACAGAACTCTTTACCTGAACCGGAACCAGTAGAGGAAATGTCCTTTACCGATAAGGTTGTTGGAGTAATCTCGGAAGCGCCGTCGCAGTTTTTTGCAAAGTATAAGCTGCAAAGGAAAACTACTGCCGACTGGCTCCTCCCGCTCGTGCTGTATCTGTTGATTTTTGGCGTCACACAGATTGTTCACTTCAGTAATCCGGACCTTGTTCAGGATGTGAAGTCAAAGGCAAGAAAAGCTGCACTGGAACAGCTGGAAAAGGAAGAAATTTCACAGGCTGAAAAACAGCAGCGCACCGAACAGCTGGAACAGCAGCTGCAATTTATCGGCACACCGATCTACCATGTTATCACGGTAATTTCCGTATTCGCCATGGGTTTTATCGGATTCTTTATTGTTGCCGGGGTTCTCTATTTCTTTGTACGAGTGGTATACCAGGATCCACTTGAGTTCAGGGACGTGATGGTTGCCAACAGCGTCATCAACTACATCGGCATCATTCAATTGTTTGTTGCCCTGATCATTTCGTTTGCCACTTCCAGAATTGTTCTGGATACCTCACTCTCTTCAATCTTTAATATTGAGCGTACTACCCTGACCGGTTATCTTTTGTACCTTGTTGATTTCATTTCATTATGGATTCTCTGGGTGAAGGGTATTGCACTGGAACAGTTTGCCGGTGCACCGAAGTATCGCTACCGCATTACCGTATTCGGATTGTGGATTGTACTGATGGGTGTACTGTATGCAATTAAGGATGCCTTCCCGGGCATGGGCGGGTTCTGATCCGCACCCTCACAGGAATGTTTCAAAAACAAATCCCCTGCCTTTTACCGGGTCAGGGGATTTATTTTAATCCGAATGATGAAGCTTCGGGTATTCAAAGAAGAGCATCTTCCCCCCCTTGAAACGAATTTTCGTCCAGGCATCACAATCAAACTGTATCGAAACAATCCCACAAGTGGGTACATCGCGGATGTCTTCATCGGTGAGGTATTCTGCTATCACTGTGGTAGTTGGGTTGTGCCCCACGATCATAACAGCAGATGCAGTATCGGGCAGCGTATAGATCAGATCGAGATAATCATCCCTCATTGCTTCGTAAAGGTATGAGACAACAGAAACTTCATGCACGGGTATATTCATTGCCTCTGCCATTAATCTGGCGGTTGTGATGGCGCGTGTTGCAGGACTGGAATAGATCAGCTCAGGGACACAACCTTTTTCCACCATCAATTCACCCATAGCAGGTGCATCGTGTCTGCCCCGCGCATTCAACGGTCTTTCAAAATCAGATAAACCCTCATGCTTCCAGCTCGATTTTGCATGACGCACAAGATACAGTGTTTTCATAACTCTCCTAAAAAGCCAGTGCTATTAAAAATGCAGCAACTACGATGACCAGTCCGAATACGAAGATATCATAACTGATCCGGAGATACCGGTACTTTTTCTCGAGCACCAATCCCAGATAATAGACATCACGGATCATACTGCCATACAGGTATTCACCATCCTTCATCAGTTCACGCATACCATACTCATAATCCTGAAGGGGCATACGATAAAAGTTGCCAAAGAAGAGGAGATTCCCCCTCTTTTTGTCAATGTCTTCCCGGGTCAGGTAGCCCTTTGTTATTTTGGGCCGGGTAGCTAGAATTGCAAAAATCATAGTGGCAAGACAGACTGCGATCAATATAACTGTTGGGATCACCAAATGCTGATGGAGCTCCAACTGGCTGAAAAGCATCGAAAGCGTGATTGAAATAATAATGGCATTCACACTGATCATCAGGTTCGCTTTATTATCTGCCATGGCACTCAGGTCAAGATGGTTCTTGGATGTTGTGCGAAACACCGTTTCTATTCCGCGATCAGGGGTTTTCCTTTTATCCTCCCCCTTTAACGGTTCATACTGTGCGTTCCCAGGTGGTGCCCCGGCAAGTTCCAGCAGGTTTTCAATATTCCGCTGACGCCTTTCGTGCGCCTGCTGTTGCACATAGGGTGTATGGTATTGTACCCCATTCAGGTACTCAAGATTCATCCGGTACCATTCGGCATCGGGGTATGTTTTCCCCAGTACCAGCTTCCATTCTTCGCGCAGAGCTGCGAGCCGTTTTTTATAACCCTTTTTGCCAGTATGAAACTTATCGGCATCTTTCAAGATTTTTTCACCAATAGTCACTGGTTCCGATCCGCTTTGTGTGGCAAGGATCGCGGCTTCCACCTGACTGACCAGTTCAGGAGTAGAGCCCTCTGCGGTCAAAAAATCCACTGCAATCCGCGCACTCTCAGCTTCGTGGTTTTCATACGATACGGTAAACCCGGTATCATGAAACCAGGCAGCTAAGACTAACGGCAGCGATTCCTGCTCCGTAAGCCCGGATCCGGCAGCGATCTCACGAACATACCCCACCACATCCCTTGTATGCTGCAAGTTATGGTAGGTGTATCGGGTATCAATCTTTTCAGAGAAAATTCGCTGAACAAACTCTTCAGTACGCTCTAGTATACGACTCATAAATCATCTAAAAATGTAGATAGAAATTAGAGATTTTTTGAGAAATTTGTATCATCGATTCATCAGAATAATCACAAGGATCCCCATGAAACAATGCATCACTGCTCTTCTTCTTTTCGCTGCCCTGCTTGCAGCCGGATGCTCCTCCGATACTGCAATAAATCGTGAAGAAAAAAAGACCTTCACCGATG
Organism: Bacteroidota bacterium; assembly: GCA_023406915.1. Classification (GTDB taxonomy): domain Bacteria; phylum Bacteroidota; class Ignavibacteria; order Ignavibacteriales; family Ignavibacteriaceae; genus JAEXTR01. Next base: position 9,586 of record JAEXTR010000346.1, on the reverse strand, counting down.
TTGAACTTCGTCAGCTTGAAAGCGCAAGAATCTATGAGATGAACCACGCCGAGCTTGATGCCTACATCGGATATCTTCAGCGCACAGAACCCGACCTGAGAAAGCGTATCATCAAAATCGCGAAACAGAATCTCAATCAACCATACAATATGTACCTGCTGGGCGAGTACCCGTTTGAGATTTATGATCCCCAGCCATTATTTAATCTGAGTGAGAGCGATTGCGTGGTGTTCTGTGAGCATACATACGCAATGGCATTGTCAAGCAACTGGAAGATGTTCTTTTCGATGCTACAAAGGATCCGTTACAAGAATGGTGAGATCGGCATGCTGACGCGAAACCATTATACAGAGGCAGACTGGACGGTCAACAATGACTGGCTGGTGAAGAATATCGATCAGGAACTGGTTGGCAGTAAAGTAAAACCCGTGCAATCCCATATCAACCGTGCTGCATTTTTCAAACAGCATAAGATTGGTCAGGACATCCCTGTGCAGAAACTTGACTGGGAATACATTCCTGCCTCTGAAGTACAGGAAGCTATCAAGGGTCTGAAGAGTGGTGACTTTGTGAATGTGGTTCGCGGTTCATCCCCCGATAATGTGTATGTAGGACACACGGGTATTATCTCCGTTGAGAATGATGGTACCGTAAACCTGATACACTCAACCGATCCCCAGGTAAAGATACAGACAGTGCTTTCATACATGGAGGAATCTCTTGCGCTTAGTAAAAAGCGTGAAACTGAAAACCGCCTCATTGATGAAGAGAATGAAGTAATCAGGAAAGAGAATGAGCAACTGAGAGCCCAAAATGACGGGAAGCGGCATCCTGATGAAAAGAAGCTGAAGTCAAAGAAACCGTACTTCTATGGATTCCGTTTTTATCGCTTGCAGGATAACGCCATGGAGAATCTAAAAAAGATTGATGGTGAGCGCGCACCAAAAACGATCATTTACGGACAGTAAACCTTTATAAATATTTTAGCGGCACCTCACATCAGAGGTGCCGCCTCAATAAAAATGGTTACCTGAAACGGTAGCTTAGACCTGCATAGACATTCTGATCAGTCACACCATCAAGCAGATAGAGTTCATACTGGAGAGAGATCAGCAACTCACCCCACAGCGGAACAGAGCTCTCCGCAAAGAAAGAATGCTGCTGCCGGTATTCATCTGATCCATAAAGCGAAAAGAACCTGTAAAACTTATATCCAGCCCCCCAGTCAGCGCTTTCACCCCAATACCCGCGTACCGAGCCAGAGAGCATATCGCCTTTTATAAATGATGATGCGGTGTGCTGGAACTCAATGTTTGCTGTTCCATCACCGGGGATGCCAATCTGCCTGAGTTGCAATCCCGACTGAAAGCTGTTTGCGGGTGACGGATCACCTTTCCTGAAACGATGTCCGAATGATCCATACACACTCACCGCAGGAAGCACACGCCAGGTTGCGCCTAACCGGATACCCCGCCTTATACTCTGATGAAAAAGCGCTTCAGGGTAGCTGCGGTACGTTTCATAGTAAACAACCTGCTTTCTTTCATCATAGGATGCAGACCAGTGAAATCCTGAAAACGGACGCTGGGTAACACTGATATATAACCCGGTAAGTGAGAATGTACTTTTTGGTTCATTGATATTCTCAAACAGGTCAGCTTCAAGCGAGGCGAACACTGAAGTATTGGGAAGGTACGCCCCGGTATGCTGAAAATAGAGAAATCTTCTGTCGGTCTTTGACTTCAGGCGCTGCTCTATAAAACCGATACTGTTATTCATGATGGCACTGTCTTCCCTTGAGACAAATGCACCAAACCGGGGGCGGTTGACAGTAAAACCGTAATCCCCTTCATGTGGCATGAATCCAGCGGTCAATCCTGCCGTTATTTCTTTAGCTTCATACACCACAGTAACACCGTCCGCGGCTCCGGCATTGACTATCTCTTTCCGGATATGTCTGCCTGCTGTTACATGAATGTTTTCTGCAATCTTTCCGTCAACAGAAAGCGTATAGAGTCTTACTCCGTTTCCCAGACTTTGTGTGACTTCATTCCACAATTCAGGACGAAATGTGGACACACCATAGGCATCGAAGTTGAAACCACTGCTGAATATATCCCGTGAAAAAAGTGTAAGCCGGGTCTTCCAGCGCTGACGATCTGTTCCATTATTCGTAATCAGTGAACTGGAGTAGAGTGAAACCCTGCCCCGTGTTTCCGAAATCATGGGTAAGGAACGGATTACAGGAGTAGTGCTGACGACGGTATCTGTATGAACCAAGGAGGAAGTATCTTTTCCCGACGTTCCTTTATCCACAACAGGTACTGATTTCCTATAGGCAAACAGCGTATCCCCTTTTTTGATATCCTGTACCAATCGAACGGCAGCTACTGAAACAGAGGAGAGGTATTCCACTTTTACAGCCGGAGTGTAAGCATCAACTGACTTTCTGAAAAAGAGCGTATCACCCGGATTGATACCCACTGTTGAGGGAAACCGAACATAAATATTTTTTGAAGAAAGGTATGTCACTTCACCCGGGACAGGGTCGGTTTGTGCATGCAATGAAATCAACGCAACAAACAATAACAGCAGGGCATACCTGAAAGTCATAAGATACCCTTTTGTCTTTTCATAGGTGTGTTATCCTCACCATCAGGGTGGCAGCTAAGGCAATCAAGACTGTTATATATATAGTTGGGTACATCCCTGTGTTCACGGTCCATATCAGTGCGGTTATGTTCATGACAGTCTACGCAGCTAAAGATTGTGAAATTAGAGGGAGTAGTATGGCAATCCCGACATGCATTCCATTCATTTCTATGTCTGCCGGAATAGATAGGAAAATGGAGTCCGTCATGATCAAAGGTTGACGGTGTCCAGGCAGATGTTGTATGACAGGTCTCACACTGCTGCGGGAATCCGGCTGACAAGTGTGGTGGATTCACTGTTGCTGCGTAATCCGGCTGATGACAGAAATAACACATTGCCATAATTGCTGTATACCCAAGACTATGACACTGTCTGCAATCGTTCTTTATTGCTGCATGGGCACCCGTCAGGGGAAATACAAGATCATGAGAAGGAAATCCGGCGGGAGCCCAACCCCGGTTAGTGGTATGGCACTGAGCGCAATCGGTTGAGAATCCTACTCCATTGTGTGGCGGATCAACCGCTGTTTGAAAGTCTGGTGTATGACAGGTTGCACAAATGGATGATGTACCGGCGTACTGCCCGGATGTATGGCAGGAAGAACATTGAACCTGACTATGCCCTCCGGTCAAAGGAAAGACTGCATGATCAAAACTGGCAGGTACCCAGCCATAGCTGTTGGTTCCGTGGCACGATCTGCAATCTGTGGGAAATCCTGATTGCACATGATTTGGATTGCGGGCTGCGACATAGTCATTCTTATGACATTCAAAGCACTCAGTGTTCATGGGTTCGAAACGGAGTTTTGAAACAGAGGAGTGGCAAGACTCACACGGGGCGGTTCTATGTGCGCCCAACAAGGGGAAACGACCTGTCTGATGCAGCTCCATCCCAAAGTTTACGATCCAGTTCCGCGTGGTATGGCAGCTCGAGCAATTATTGCCAAGCGTTGTTTCATGTACATCCTGGTGGCATGTTTTACATTCGGTCGGTGTCGGGTTAAACTGAAGATTCGTGTGACACGATTTGCATGACACAGTGGTGTGACTGCCGGTTAAGGGAAAAGCCGTGGTGGAGTGGTTGAAGTCCATTGGTTTCCGTAACACTCCCCATGCCGTTTCAGTATGGCATTTAGCACAATCAATTTCAAAATCCCTGCCATGGGGTGACTGCCCCAATAGGAGCCCGGTAATACATACCGCAAAAGCGGTGATCAGTGACAAACGCCGCATTTTACACTCTCATAGGTGAATTGAATATACGAACCATCTACAGTATCAATCTTTTTGTGGCACTTCTCACACGGCAATCCTGAATGTCTCCCCTTCAGCTGAAAGCGGGTTGTTGCATGATCAAACTTTGAGGGAGACCAGTCATTCTCTGTGTGGCATCTGGAACAATCAATCACCCCTTGTTGTGTGAACTGCCCTCTGTGCGGATCATTGTGGCAACCTGAACAATCCATATTCGTTCCTGAGAATGTGTAGACGGTAGTTGCATCCGAAACAGTGACGTGGCACTTTCTGCAATCAACTGAGCTGTGTTTCCCGAGCAGAGGAAACTGTGTCAGGGTGTGATCATAAGTAACACCTTGCCAGCGATTAGTAGTGTGGCACATGACGCACTCCTGATCAGGGTGTGATACGGCAGGAAGACTGGTTCCATGAGGGTTAGCGTGACAGGATGTGCACGATTGAAAAGGAACACTAAAACTCCACCTCTCTTCCTTTTCAACATAATGGCAATTACTGCAGGGTACAGCAGGATGTGCGCCTGTAAGTGGGAAGGCAGATGATTCATGCTCCTGCAATCCAAACCGTGAAGGAGAAAAGCCATCCGTAGTATGGCATTTCACACAGTCACCACTTATATCTAATTCGCCCTGATGATAATCGGTATGACAGTCTGTGCAGTTCGCATACTTTGGTTTGGATGAAAGGCTGCCGATATGGCAATTCGAGCAGGCAACGGATATATGCTTTCCTGCCAAAGGGAAATTAGTTTTAGAATGATCAAATTTATCAATATTACTGATACTGCTGAATGAAATAGTGGAGTGGCATGATGCACAATCGCCGCCAAACTTACCATTATGCGGATCCGCATGGCAGCCTGAGCACTGCTGAAATGGTTTGGAAGTAAAAGGCTGCAATGTTTTGCCATCTTTGGTCTGCTGAGGATGACACCCTTCACAGGGTACGGTCTTGTGTCTGTTGGTAAGCTGAAAATTTGTTTTGCTATGGTCAAAAGATTTAGCGGGCTTAAAGGAGTCTGTGGTATGGCAATCGCCACATAACTTTCCTGCGGTACCGTTGTGCCGGTCTTCATGGCAGCTGCCGCACTCTGTTTTCAGCCCGAGATAGGTACCCTTTCTTTTCTTCAGCTTTGGGTCAGCAATATACTTCGTATCATGGCAGGAAGCGCATTTCTGCTGAGCGTGCATGCCAGTAAGCTGGTACCCGGTAAGGCTGTGGTCGAATCCTTTGGTGTCAAACCGAACTAACTGGAAGCCCCTGCCGTGGTGTTCACTATGGCAGGTAAAACATTGTTTTCCGCGGATTGCCTTACTGGAGTGATACCCTTTGCCTGCTTTTACCCTTGTGTTGATTTCCGTATGACACTGCAGGCAAAGATCGTTGCTCACCGATTCACCCAGTACGTGGCATTTCGTACAGTTATCAAGTCCTTCAAGGGAGGCGTGCTTTACGGATAATTCACCGGGTGAGATTTGTCCATAACATGGGAATAAACCTAACAGCAGGGCTATAAAAAGTTTTACTTTAATATGGCTTCTCCATATTTTATATCGATTGAGATACCTGCCTCTTTCAACAGTGCAGTAGGTAATTCTCCCCCTGCAAGGATGAAGACCAGATTATTTTGAATTTCGTGATCACGATGTGCATCGTGCATGCTCAGGATAACAGAATTGGTCCGGATCTCACTGACTACTGTTTTATAATGCACTGACACACTGCCCGCATCTATTGCCGAATTGATTGCCTGACGATTTTTATCCTTTAACCTGGTAAACTGCTCTGAACGGTACGCAATAGTAACCATGTTCTGGTTACCAGATAAAAGCAGAGCGCATTCAATAGCTGAATCGCCGCCGCCAACAATGAGGATATGCTTGCCGGTGATACCACCCGGCTCAGGAATTTCGTAGGAGACTTTATCAAGGTCCTCACCAGGCACTCCAAGTCGTCTCGGGGTTCCTCTTCTACCGATTGCAAGAAGAATCTTTTTTGCCTTCAGGGATTCTCTATCAGTTGTAACGGTAAAATCGCCATCACTACCTGATAGTGACCGTACACAGACTTTCTCGCGAATTGGAATCCCATATTTGGTGATCAATTGCTTCCAAAGGCTGATCAGCTCCGCTTTGTCAGTAGTGACCAGTTTTACCTTTCCAGCCAGCGGAAAATCCATAGGAGCTGTCATCACTATTTTATCACGGGGGAAAGAGTTAATTGTTCCACCCAGTGTGCGTTGTTCCAGAAGCTGAAACTTCAGGTTCAGTTTTTTTGCCATCAGTGCTGCAGAAATTCCTGCAGGTCCTGCACCGATAATGATGAGGTCAAGCGGACACGCAGAAGGCACGATCTTTTTTGCTAAAAATTCAACAGCCTGTTTCCCCTGTTCAGTGGCATTTTTTATAAGTCCCATCCCGCCTAATTCGCCTGCAATCGATATCCCTTTTACATTTGTTTCAAACTCAGGGGTAACGTGAGGGAGCTCTACCCCTCGTTTTTCTGTACCAATATACAGCGAAATTGCACTTACCGGACAAGCGCGGAAGCATGCACTGTGCCCCACACAACGGGAAGCATTCACCGTCACTGCCCTGCCGTTGTGCAAGCCGAGAATATCACCTTCCGGGCATGCAGCCACACAGGCACCGCTGCCGATGCAGCGATCGGGATCAATGACAGGGTGAAGCGTCATGGGTTCGAATAACCCCTCACTTTGGGCAGTCCGGATTCTTTCTTCGGTATTCACAGACTCCTTGCGGAGCCGCCTGAGATACCAGTAGAAAATCAGAAGCCCGGTCAGGGCTGTGCCACCATAAATTAGAAGTTCTGCCGTATTGGAACCCATGATATCCAGGATTTAACTACTACTGAATCCGTGTCAGATTCTGTGCGGCGAATTCTGCTTCCTGGGTACCCGGGAATTCTTTGATCACCCTGTTCCACATTTCTCTTGCCTGCGGATACTCTTTTCGTGATGCATGCACGGCACCCATATTGTAGAGGGCTTTCCTGTTCTTTGGCTCGATTTTCAGAATATCCTTTATAATAGCTTCTGCTTTATCAAGTCTTTGCAGATTATAATGAATAAAGGTCATTTCAGTCAACACATCAGTACGGCGAGGATATTTCTTTACGATTCCCTCATACAATGTCAATGCCTTCTCCGGCTGATGAGCCATCATGAGCAGGTCAGCATACGCTTTAACTGCAGCAGTGTCATCAGGATTCTTCTCTGCTTTTTCCTTTGCGGAATTGAATTGCGACATAAACTCCTTATTTACGTTGCCAGCTGAAGGATTTTCGCTACCACCAAGCTTGCTGTGAATGGAGTCATTCGGCATTTTGCCCTGCATTTGGGGTGTGTCTGAACCTGTAGGAACATTCTCACCACTGTTACTGAAAAAGATAATCATTGCTACCACGATCACAAGAATAGCACCGATGTAGTATTTTACTGTTTTCACTTTAGTATCCACACATAACCAAAGGCGACTGCCACGCCAATGTGTATTATCATAACGATAAGCATCAATAGCGCAAACGGCAGGTGCGCTACGTGCCAGTATTTAAAAAACTTCTGCATCACCTTCAGTGACACGATCCGGCGTCTCAATTCCTCTTGTCTCCGAAACAGACTAAGAAGAGATTTTCTGTCTGAAGATGCATAATCCGCCTTATTAAGTTCGAACACAAATGCCCTGATTCGCTTTCGGGAAAGCCGCCACTCTTTCATCATTCCACTTATACCAGGTGAAATTATTCCTGGACTGGAATCTGTCGACAGATCAGGTGCAGCGCTACTCTGTTGCAACCTCTCACTGATCTTTAGTCTTTCCTTTTGCAGTTCTTCAATGCTGAGTTCTTTACCCTGAATAGTCCGGGGAATTCTGACATATAAGAACCTGCCGATTATTCCACTGAGGACTACAGCAACCATGCTCCAAAAACTGACTGCTACCAGTCCTCCAAATTTGAACGCTGTATGAAATAATACGAGAAGCGGACCAGTGGTGCACAAGAAGATATGAAACTCCAGCCAGTGTTTCAGGATACCCAACCGCTGCAGTGAAGGCAACCGTTTCCTGAGCATATAACCTGAGACACCAACCAGCATCATGAGTGAGCCAATAACCCCGTAGCCATGACCGTATAAACCGGAAGGTTTCAGGTTGTTGTGTGCATCATGAAAAAAACGTTCTTCAACAGGTGTAAGATAGTACTCCCAGCCTGTGATAACAAGGAATACCAGCACAGCAATAAAAATCAGGAAGAACGTCCCGATATAGATACGATGAACGGTTGGACTCATTTTTCTTTATATTCTAAAAGGTCAAAAAATTAAAGAAAAAATCCTTAGTAGGCTAGCGCAATTTCTTTGCTGTTATCAGGAGGGATTGCAGTGGGGTGAAGTACAGCACAATATTTCAGCGACCTTTTAAGAGGAGCTTTTCAGCTTCCTCAAGAACAGATTCAAATGTCATATCAAGCTCCTTCAGCAAAAGGGTCTTCCTCAGCTTCTCTTCCTCGGTCAACTCCATTTTTAATTGCTTTATTCCAAGTTTTGCAACTTCCAGTATTTTGCCGTTTCTTTCATTAAGCTTCATACTTCTTCTCTATTTTAGCAGTACAAACTTCTTCGTTTCGCTCCTTCCATCAGCAGATAACCTGTAGAAGTAGGTGCCAGATGGCAATACTGCTGCATTGAACTGTACAGAGTGTGTGCCCGCTGACTGATAGCCATCATGCAGGGTCGCCACTTCACTTCCCAGCACAGAGTACACTTTCAGGCTAACCCTTCCGGATTGTGGGATGGTGTAACTGATGGTAGTTGATGGGTTAAAGGGGTTAGGGTAGTTCTGCTCCAACGCAAAGGTCTTTGGCTGTTCACCATCGTCCACCGAGGCGGCAGGGTCATAATTCACAGCAAAGAATCCCGTTTCAGGAACGGTGGTGACTTCCGGGATCAGACTCTTGTCTGTTGCCGTGATCCGGTAGTAATAGGTATAGCCCTGGGTGAAGAGTGAGGAATCGAGGTTCATATAAAAATAGTGCCCGGGTTCAGTACCGGGTTCAATAGTATATTTTGGCAGAGGGATGCTGTCATTCATTTTTTTATAATAGTGTTCAACCTCGATTTTATCAACAAACACGAGGTTGTAGGAGGTAAGTGGATGACTGAGGGTAAAATACTGCTTATAGTGCATTACCGAGAGTGCCTGCTTCGGTTCAATTGTCAGTTTTGGTTTGTGGTGTGCAGAATAGTAGGTTGTAGTATCACCAAGGTGAATCAGAGCCATAGCCAGAATGGCTGATGTTCTCATGAAATATGGATAACCCTGAGTCGCTATCTTTAACGAGTCGTATCTCACAATTCCTATGGAGTCGCAATAATACTTGTATACTTTGTGTGTGAAATTCCCTCCAGGGTCATCAAATTGATACCTTTGAGAAAACACCCTGACCTGTCTGCCGGCTACAGTCATGATTGAATCACCGTTTGTACTTACCACTGCAGGATATGCCGACCGCATCAATGTTGCACCGGGAATATTCTTAGAGAAATCCATCTCAAGTAGATCCTGGTTGCTCTGGTAAACGAAAAGCCGGTTACCCGACTGATCATACCTGAATGGATGAGGAAGCAGAAAATTTGGAGGGTCTGCAATTAAATAGGTTTT
>JAEXTR010000222.1 GCA_023406915.1 Bacteroidota bacterium | reverse complement strand
TAAGTGGATCAGTTCAAAGGTTGAAAACAAGACGGTTACCCTAAAATGGAAGAAGAACGGAGAAAGCGACTACCTGAAGTCATATCTCCACAGGAGTACGGTGCAGGGATATACCCCTGACTCCACTACCATTATTGCTGTACTCGACGGATCAACCCTGCCTGATACAGCTATCCATACCGATACCCTACCCAGTTATGCTATACCGTATTACTATAAGCTGCAATCAGAGGACTCAACAGGGCACCTTGGCAATCCCGGTAATGCGATGGCAGTAACAGCAGTCAGTATCAGGGAGAACAGTACAACAGAATTGTTTGATTACCGATTGGAACAGAACTACCCGAATCCGTTCAATGCCACCACGATGATCCCATTCAGTCTGAAGGAAGAGGGAACGGTCACGATATCCCTTTACACCACGACGGGCGAGAAAGTCGCCACACTTGCATCCTCCCATTATGCCAAAGGGAGTTATGAGGTCAGTGCTGACCTTGGTCACCTTGCATCGGGAATCTACCTGTACCGGATAGAGGTACATAACGGGAACAGAATCCCCGTTTTCAGGGATATGAAGAAATTAGTTATGGTCAAGTGAGCTGAGTTTTTAGAACAGCTATGATGGAGGGTGGATTCCCCGGGAAATGGGGGAGCTACCCAGTGTAATGTATCTGAGTAGAAACCCTTCTGATTTCTTATGTAATTTCAAGTTTACCACGATTAACCCCCATATAATGCTCCGCAACCTCAGCTAATCGTTTGAAAACCCTTGAGAATTCAATACTTTTAAAGCTTGAATAATTTTCAACTTGAGAAAAACGATGAGATACCCTTTTGAAACCGTAGAAGCCAAATGGCGAAACTACTGGGAAGACAACCAGGTGTATAAAACAAACCTTTCTGACGACAAGGAAAAGCTGTACTGCCTGGTGATGTTCATCTACCCTTCCGGTGCAAAACTGCATTGCGGACACTGGTACAATTATGGTCCTACCGACTCTTATGCACGCTATAAGAAGCTGAAAGGATTTAATGTGTTTGAGCCGATCGGCTATGATGCGTTCGGTCTGCCGGCTGAGAACTACGCAATCAAAACTGGTATTCATCCGCAGGATAGTACCCTGACGAATATAGAAGATATCAGGGTGCAGCTCAAGAAAATGGGTTGTATGTATGACTGGTCTTCTGAAATGATGACCTGTGCCCCTGAATACTACCGCTGGAATCAGTGGCTCTTCCTGCAGCTGTACAAAAAGGGTCTGGCTTACAGAAAGAATGCCCCGGTGAACTGGTGCTCTTCCTGCAATACGGTACTTGCCAAGGAACAGGTCGATGCTGATGGCGGCTGCGACCGTTGTGGTACGGTGGTTGAGCAGAAACAGATGGTGCAGTGGTTCTTTAAGATCACTGCGTATGCTGAGGAATTGCTTGACGGACATAACCATATCCAGTGGCCCGAAAAAACAAAACTAATGCAGAAGAACTGGATCGGGAAAAGTGTGGGTGCCGAAGTTGTATTTCAGGTTGAAGGGAAAGAGGAACAGATTAAGGTCTTCACCACCCGTCCTGATACGCTGTATGGTGTTACCTATGTGGTTGTTGCACCTGAACATCAGCTTGTTGATGTGGTCACCACCCCGGACCAGGCTGCGGAAGTGAACCGCTACCGTGAAGCAGCGAAAAAGCTGAATGAAATTGAAAGAACCTCCACGGTAAAGGAAAAAACCGGTGTGTTCTCCGGTTCATACGCCATTAATCCTGTGAACGGTGAACGGGTACCCATCTGGATTGCCGATTATGTGCTTGTTACCTATGGCACCGGCTGTGTGATGGCAGTACCTGCACATGATGAGCGTGATTTTGCGTTTGCAAAGAAGTTTGACCTCCCGATCAGGAAGGTGATACTCAAAGCAGGTACCGAACCTGATTCCCCGATGGATGAGGCATTCACTGATGAAGGTACCATGATTCACTCAGGTCCGTTCGATGGTGTTCCTTCGGAAGAGGGTATTGCCAAAGTAATCGCTTATCTTGAGGAAAAGAGTTTTGGAAAGGGTACGACCAATTACCGTCTCAGGGATTGGCTGATCTCCCGTCAGCGTTACTGGGGAACCCCGATACCGATTATCCATTGTGAGTGCTGCGGTGAAGTTCCTGTACCCGAAGATCAGTTGCCGGTACAACTGCCATACGATGTTGAGTTCAAGCCGACCGGTGAATCTCCCTTGAAGTTTAATAAGGCCTTTATGGAAACCACCTGTCCGCAGTGTGGTAAACCCGCCCTTCGTGATCCTGATACCATGGATACCTTTGTGGACTCCTCATGGTACTACTTCCGCTATCTGAATCCGAAGTTCAATGGCGGAATGTTCGATACCACGCTTACGGATTCCTGGGTGCCGGTTGATATGTATGTGGGCGGTGCTGAGCACGCAACCATGCATCTTCTGTATGCCCGCTTTATCCATAAGTTCCTGCGTGATATCGGGCTTACCAAAGCAGATGAACCCTTTAAGACGCTGATACATCAGGGTACGATTACCAATCAGGGTGCCAAGATGTCAAAGTCAAAGGGGAATGTGGTAAACCCCGACGAATTCACATCACGGGTTGGCGCCGATGTGTTCAGGATGTACCTGATGTTTATGGGTCCCTATGATCAGGGGGGTGACTGGAACGACTCAGGCATCACCGGCGTGGAACGGTTCGTCCACCGTGTTTATGACCTGTTTGCGAAGCACGAAAACCTGTATCAGAGTGCACTTCCGCCAGCATCATTCTCTGTTGAAACACTGAACGATGCGGAAAAAGCGGTCTACCGTGGCATCAACGCTGCAACAGTGAAGTGCGACGCTGATCTTGATGCGTTCAAGTTCAATACAGTTATTGCTGCGCTGATGGAATTGCTGAATGAACTGGGTAAGTCCCTCGATGGCTGCCAGGATACCCTGAAGACATACACCCTTGAATATTTTGCCCTGCTGCTGGCTCCTGTTGCGCCGGCACTTGCAGAGGAATGTATGCATGTGCTTGGCAGAAAGGAAACGATCTTTGAGCATCCGTCATTCCCTATCGCTGATCCTGCCGCACTGGTACAGGATACCATCACGGTGGTGGTGCAGGTGAACGGAAAGGTAAGGGGTTCACTTGAGCTTCCTGCCAGCGCCGATGAAGAAGCGGTGAAGATTGAAGCCCGCGGCAATGCACGGATTGCCAAATTCCTTGACGGTATGACGATCGTAAAGGAAATCTATGTAAAAGGGAAAATCCTGAATATTGTGGTTAAACCGAAAACAAATTAAACAACGGAAAAACTATGTTTGACATTAAACTCATTCGCGAAAATCCAGACTCTGTAAGAGAGCAGTTGGCGAATAAAAATGAAAAGCCTGAAAAGGTTGATGAAATCCTGTCGCTTGATGTGGTGCGCAGAAAACTTATTTCGCAGTCAGAAGAACTGAAAGCCAAAAAGAATACGGTTTCCACAGAAGTTGGCAAGCTGAAGAAGGAAGGGAAGGATGCCACCGCAATCATTGCTGAGATGAAAACGGTATCAGACGCCATCACTGAAATGGATGTGCAGCTGCGTGAAGTTGAATCGAAGCTTGACGATATTCTGCTTTCCATCCCAAACCTGCCACATAGTTCGGTACCAGTTGGGAAAACCGCAGAAGATAATGTTGAGACCCGTCGCTGGATTCCGGAAGGCCTTCCGCTTGAACCCGATTTTAAGGTGCTCGACCATATTGAACTGGGAAAGAAATGGGATATCCTCGATTTTGAAAGAGGTACAAAGATTTCTGGTTCCGGATTCCCCCTTTATAAAGGGAAGGGAGCTACACTTGAACGCGCCCTGTGGAATTATATGCTCGATTTCCATATTCAGCACCATGGCTATACAGAAGTGATTCCCCCCTACCTGGTGAATAAGGAATCTATGCGGGGCACTGGACAGCTCCCCAAGATGGCTGAGGATATGTACCATATTGAAAAAGATGGCTTGTATCCCGTACCTACTGCAGAAGTGCCGATCACCAATATCCACAGGGATGAGATTCTTTTGGAAAAGGATCTGCCGGTGAAGTATGTTGGATTCTCCCCCTGCTTCAGAAGAGAGGCCGGTTCTTACGGCAAGGATTCAAAAGGTTTCCTGCGGGTGCATCAGTTTAATAAGGTGGAAATGGTTAAGTTTGCCCTGCCTGAAACCTCGTACGATGAACTTGAGGGACTGGTACAGGATGCAGAAGATATCCTGAAAGCCCTGAATGTTCCGTATCGCGTATTGATGCTGTGCAGCGGTGATCTCAGTTTTTCTGCGGCGAAGTGTTATGATATTGAAACCTGGTCTCCGGCAGAAAAGAAATGGCTTGAGGCTTCCTCATGCAGTAACTTCGAGGCATTCCAGGCACGGCGTGCAAGTATCCGTTTCCGCAGGGAATTAACCAAGAAACCGGAACTGCTACATACCCTGAACGGTTCAGGGCTTGCCACAAGCCGTTTGATGGTTTCCATGCTGGAAAACAATCAGACACCCGAAGGAAAGATCATCGTTCCTGAGGTTCTGAGAAAGTATACCGGATTCTCCATTATCGGGTAACAACACCCTGTCGTTTTATTTTGAGGGATGCCTTTTCAGGGCATCCCTTTTTTTTGCCCCGCACTACTTTTAGGCATTTCTACCTGATCAGGTGTAAGCGTGATCCCAAATTGATGATTATACCCAATGGGGTATAATTGTGACTACCCATACCAATCTTATGCTACACACATGAAGTGCCATCACGAACTCTGTTCTCAATTTGTATCGATAATCCACCCCCTACTGCGAAACCTCCCGGACTCCTGTTTACCTTGTTTTTATGGAGAAAATTTCTTTCATTTAAAAAAATGCGTTCATCGGAAAGGGAGGGATTACATAATGTGGCAGGAGCCGCACCATGTTATTCGTCTCTTTCCGGCATACATTCATAAACCCGGGAGACGCCTATGCAATATAAATCCTATCAACTGTTCAATTATGAACAGATTCCTCAATCATCAAGACTCACGGAAGAGCAGAAAGAACACATCAGAGTGGTGGGGTCAGTCCTTCCGTTCAAGACCAATAGTTATGTTACTGAAAGACTGATCAACTGGGACGATCCCCTCAACGATCCGATGTTTGTTCTTACTTTTCCTCAGAAGGGAATGCTTATTGATTCCCATTATGAGCGGGCTGCTTCGGTACTGAAGCAAGAAGTCACAGCCGAGGAGAAAAAGCGGGTTATCAATGATATCCGTATGGAGTTAAACCCCCATCCTGCCGGACAGCTCCAGTTGAATGTTCCCACGTATGACGATGTACTTCTCTCCGGTGTGCAGCACAAATACCGTGAAACGGTGCTCTTCTTTCCGCAACAGGGACAGACTTGCCACGCCTACTGCTCCTTTTGTTTTCGCTGGCCACAGTTCACTGGTATGAGTGAGCTGAAGTTCGCATCCCGCGAGGCAGAGTTGTTGGCGGAGTATGTGGCTGCCCATCAGGAGATCACAGATGTATTGTTTACAGGTGGTGACCCTATGATTATGCGCACCGCCGTCCTGGAGAAGTATATCCGTCCGCTGCTGGATAAAAAGATCAGCAACCTGCAGCATATCAGGATTGGTACTAAATCACTCGGTTTCTGGCCAATGCGGTTTACACAGGATGAAGATGCTGCCACTCTCCTGGAGTTATTCCGTGATATTAAAAAGGCGGGGGTTCACCTCGCTATCATGGCTCACTTCAATCATCCGGCAGAGCTTTCCACCCCTGAAGTGGCTGAAGCGGTTGAGCGAATTCTCGGAACAGGTGCCGTGATCAGAACTCAGTCACCAATCATAAAGCATATCAATGATTCTGCCGATGTCTGGGCAACAATGCTGAGGAAACAGGTAAGTATGGGGATGGTACCATACTATATGTTCGTTGCACGCAACACCGGCGCACAGCACTACTTTTCTGTTCCACTGGTGGAAGCCTGGCAGATATTCAGGCAAACCTATCAGAAGCTGAGCGGTATCTGCCGCACTGTGCGGGGACCGAGTATGTCGTGCCTCCCGGGTAAGATGCAGGTCCTTGGTGTTACCGAGGTTCAGGGGGAAAAAGTGTTTGTGCTGAGAATGATTCAGGGACGAAACCCCGACTGGGTTGCCCGCCCATTCTTTGCAAAGTATGATGAAAAGGCTGTATGGTATTCTGATCTGAAGCCGGCATTTGAGGAGAAGTTCTTCTTTACAGATGAACTGAACCGGATGCAGGGTCACACGGAAGAAGAAGAATACGAGTAGCAGGAGTATTAGAAACAGGCGAATGAGTAGTCTGCTCATTCGCCCATTCTTCTTTAGAATTACTCCTCCCCGGGTATGACCAGCTTGCTGAATGATAATCCGCTTCTTTCTGCCACACCGACATAGACGGTATCACCATCCTCAAAATTACCCATAAGGAGTTCCTGCGAGAGGGGATTGATCAGGTATCGCTGTATCACTCGCTTCAATGGTCGTGCCCCGAAAGTGACATCATATCCTGCGTTGGCAAGCCAGTCTTTAGCGTCGTTGGAAACCGTAAGGGTGATATCACGCTTTTTCAGCATTGCGTTGATGTGCGTGAGCTGAATATCCACGATATCCCTGATCTCGTTTCGGGAAAGTGGTTTGAAGAGCACCGCTTCATCGATTCTGTTCAGGAATTCGGGACGGATTGTTTTCCGAAGCAGGTCAATCATCTTAGCCCTCAGCCCCCCCATGATCTCATTAATATTCCTTTCACCGATTTGGGAAAGCTCTTCCTGAATGATATGGGAGCCGAGGTTTGAGGTCATGATGATGATCGTGTTTTTGAAGTTCACAGTGCGACCCTGATTATCGGTCAGGCGCCCTTCATCAAGAACCTGTAACAATACATTGAACACATCGTGATGTGCTTTTTCGATTTCATCCAGAAGCACAACAGAATACGGACGTCTGCGAACCGCTTCGGTCAGTTGCCCCCCCTCTTCATACCCGACATATCCGGGAGGAGCCCCGATCAGGCGTGAAACTGAGTGCTTCTCCATATACTCCGACATATCGATCCGTACAATTGCGCGCTCATCATCAAACAGAAATTCTGCCAGTGCGCGGGCAAGTTCAGTTTTCCCTACACCGGTGGTACCGAGAAAAATGAATGATCCAATAGGTCTGTTTTCATCCTGAAGTCCGGAGCGTGAACGACGGATTGCATTTGCAACAGCTGAAACGGCATCATCCTGTCCCACTACCCGCAGATGCAATTCATCCTCAAGGCGGAGCAGTTTTTGACGCTCGCTTTCCAGCATTCTGGTAACAGGTATGCCTGTCCAGCGTGCTACGATTTCAGCGATATCCTCTGCATCAACCTCTTCCTTCAGCATCTTGCTATCTTGCTGAATCTCTGCCAGTTCCTTCGTTTCCGCTATAAGCTTCTTCTCCAGATTTGCAATCGTTCCGTAACGGATCTCTGCCACTTTACCCAGATCACCTTCTCGCTCATAACGCTCTGCATCAGCTTTCAACCGTTCAATCTCTGCTTTCGCATTTCTGATTGATTGTATCCGTTTCTTTTCCAGATCAAGGTGCAGCCGCAGCCTGTTTCTTTCTTCATAATAATCAGTCAGTTCCTTCTCTGTTTCTGTCAGGCGTTTCTCGCTCGCTTCATCTTTTTCTCTTCTCAGGGCTTCTTTCTCAATCTCCAGCTGCTTGATTTTCCGTTCAATAGTATCCAGCTCTTCCGGAACAGAGTCAATTTCAATCCGGAGTTTCGAAGCCGCTTCATCAATCAGGTCGATTGCCTTATCGGGCAGAAAACGGTCGGTGATGTAACGGTCAGAGAGCTGCACAGCTGCAACAATGGCACCATCCGTGATTCTGACACCATGATGCACTTCGTACCGTTCCTTCAGTCCGCGAAGGATAGAGATGGAATCCTCCTCAGCAGGTTCCTGCACAATCACAGGCTGAAACCGGCGTTCGAGCGCTGCATCCTTTTCAATGTGCTTCTTATACTCATCAAGGGTGGTGGCACCAATGCAATGGAGTTCTCCCCGTGCCAGTGCCGGCTTCAGGATATTGGCTGCATCCATCGATCCTTCAGCAGACCCTGCACCTACAAGGATGTGCAGTTCATCAATAAAAAGAATTAATTCACCATTAGAGTCCTGCACCTCCTTGATCACCGATTTCAGGCGCTCTTCAAACTGACCACGATACTGTGTACCCGCAACCAGGGCGCCCATATCAAGTGCGATGATCTTTTTTGTCTTCAATGTTTCAGGTACATCACCTGAGACAATACGGTGTGCGATACCTTCGGCAATGGCAGTCTTACCCACACCCGGTTCACCAATCAGGACCGGGTTGTTTTTCGTTCTGCGGGATAAAACCTGGAGTACGCGCCGGATCTCAAAATCCCGCCCAATAACCGGATCGAGTTTCCCTAGTTTTGCTAGTTCATTAAGATCACGTCCAAATTTCTTCAATGCCTGGTACGTGTCTTCTGCATTCTGTCCAGTGACCTTCTTTGAGCCCCTGATTTCCTTCAGAGCCATCAGCAGCGTATTGGTATCTACTCCCTTATCACGCAGAAGCTGACCTGCTTTGCCTGGACTCTTTGCCAGTGCAAGAACGAGGTGCTCGGTAGAGATATACTCATCTCCCATCTTCTTTGCTTCCTCGGCTGCCCCGTCAAGGGTCTTCGCAACCGCATTGGAAAGGGATTGGTTACCGATTCCTGCTCCCGTTACTTTGGGAAGCGATTCCAGCATCTCGCCAACTTTGATCCTGATATAATCAGTGTTGGCTCCACACTTACGAATAAGGGTGTCAGCCAGGCTGTCTTTCTCCTGAACAAGCGCAGCAAGCAGATGCTCCGGTTCCAGTATCTGGTTTGTATAGTTTTGTGCAATCTCAATGGAAGCATGAATCACTTCCTGAGCCTTCACGGTAAATTTATTCAGATCAAGTGCCATAGTTATGTTCTCCTTTCAAAAATCCAAAAGGATTCGCGGGGAAGTGAAGGGTACCGCTCGGGGGTGTTTGTCCAGAGCTGCAACTGCAATGATTCAGCAGCAGCAGCGATCAGTGCATTCCCGATGTAACAATCATACCGGTTCAGAATACTTCCTGCGATCTTGCCAATTTCTTTATCAATGTCAATTACTTTTATAATCTCGAAAATTTTCTCTATTTTTTGTTCTTCTCTTGACCGGAGACGGCTCAGGATTTCTGATACCGAAACCGGGGTGACGAAGATACTGTTTCCTGCCAGCAGGGACCTGAATTGCAGGGCGATCCGCTCATCTCCCTGCAGATAGGCGATCAGTATCCCGCTGTCTATCAGGATATTATGCCTGTTCATTCGTTTCTCCGTTGGGACGGTTTTCAGCCAGGTAATCTTTCCAAATGCCATAGAGTCCATCCAATAACTCATCCTTCTTGTGTCCCGGTGAGTACCGTTCCTGTAACGCCTGCCGGATCAGAATTGAGATAGTGGTTTTTCTTGCCTTACTCTCAGTCCTCAGGACCTCATACACCTCTTCATTGAGGTAGATTTGCATTCGTCTCATGATTACCTTTAATATGATGTATACACATACATCATATTAGACACATAAAAGTTGGAAAAAGTTTCCGTCAGTTGATCGCCCGGGTTATCTATGGGGATAAGTTTCTTTAAATGAATTAAATTACGGTACTCAATGTTCGAATTGTTATGAATACTAAAGAAGATACTATTGTTGCCCGTGCCACGCCCGCAGGTGAAGGTGCCATCGCAGTGATCCGCATCAGCGGACCCGATGCAATTGCTATGACCGATTCTCTGTTTATTGGCAGCAAGAAACTTGCCGATGCACCTGGTTATACCATTCACTATGGTAAGATCATTGATGACCTGATGGTAATTGATGATGTACTGGTTTCGGTATTCAGAGCACCGCACTCCTACACAGGTGAGAACAGTATCGAGCTTAGCTGCCACGGCAACCAGTTACTGGTACAGAAGATAATAGGTATGTTTCTGAAACTGGGAGCAAGAAGCGCTAATCCGGGAGAATTTACACTGCGTGCCTTTTTGAATGGTAAAGTCGACCTGGCTCAGGCTGAAGCGGTGGCAGAAGTGATTCACTCCCGCACCGATGCATCGCTGAAGGGTGCAAGGAATCAGTTGGATGGAATGCTGTCCCGAAAAGTAAATCAACTGCGGGAGAGCCTGGTGTCAACATCGGCTCTCGTGGAACTGGAGCTGGATTTTGCCGAAGAAGATATTGAGTTTGTACCGCATAATCAGTTAGTCGGCAAGATCGATGATATCATCAGTGAGATTGAAAAGCTACTGGATACCTACTCCTTCGGAAAAGTAATTAAGGATGGCGTTCATGTCGCCCTGGTGGGTGCCCCGAATGTGGGGAAGTCGTCTCTTTTGAATTATATTCTGAAGGAGTATCGTGCAATTGTTAGCTCCATTCCCGGTACGACGCGGGATATCATCCGTGAGGAGGTTTCAATTGACGGCTTTTTATTCGAATTAACTGACACTGCCGGAATCCGGATCACAGAGGATGAGATAGAAATTGAGGGGGTTAAGCGCTCCCGTGAAACGGTTCAGGATGCTGATCTGGTGCTTTTTATCAATGACGCCCGTTACCCTGTAGATGAAACCCTCAAAACAGAGCTGAGCACCCTCTCTTCACCCGACAGAATAATTACCGTGATCAATAAAATTGATCTTCTCCCCGAAGCCCGCGGAAATGGCGATGCAGCAATTTCTGCAAAAACGGGTGAAGGGGTTAATGAACTATTCCACATCCTGAAGGAAAGAGCGTTGAAAGGGAAGACATATACTGAGCAATCTCTTGTTATCACTTCGATTCGGCATTTTGATGCGCTCACAAAGTCGAGAGACTTTTTGCTCAAGGCGAAAGAATCAGCAGAGGGATATATGAGTGGAGAGTTTGTGGCAGTGGATTTAAGGAACGCTGAGAACACGCTGAGTGAGATCATTGGTGAGGTCACCAGCGATGATATTCTCAACTCCATTTTCGATGGTTTTTGCATTGGGAAGTAGCGTTCCACGTGAAACAATCCGTAAAGAAGCCCGGGCTTGTGTTTCACGTGAAACAAAAGTTTAAGAGAAAGAAAAGGAAAACGATTGTCAGGAAATCGATATTTTGATGTGATAGTGATAGGTGGCGGACACGCAGGAATTGAAGCGGCATGTGCTGCGGCAGGGATGGGGTGTTCGACTGTCCTGGTTACGATGGATAAAAAAGCGATTGGAAGAATGTCTTGCAATCCCGCCATTGGCGGAACTGCCAAAGGGCACCTCGTCAGGGAAATTGATGCCCTCGGGGGGAAAATGGGGGAGATAGCTGACAAGACCGGTATTCAGTTCAGAATGCTGAACCGTTCAAAGGGACCAGCGGTCTGGTCTCCCAGAAGTCAGAATGATCGCGATCTCTATTCCGATGAAGCGGTAAGAGTTGTTGAAAATCAGAAGAATCTTGAAATACTTTCAGAGTCTATTACCGGGATAGTGATAGAAGATGGGCTTGTTAAGGGCGTCTCTACAGATGCTGGAGAAATCATCAGCGCTAAGGCGGTGGTTCTTTGCTCTGGCACTTTCCTGAGCGGACTCATGCACACAGGTATGACCTCCACCCCCGGGGGGAGGTTTGGCGAGAATGCATCACATGGAATTACAGAGAGCCTAATCAAGGCAGGTTTTGAATCAGGGAAACTGAAGACGGGCACTCCACCCAGATTGCACCGGGACAGTATTAATTGGAGCATCCTTACCGAACAGCCCGGCGATGACAATCCGGTGCCTTTCAGCAGTCGTACAGACCTCAGCAAGTTTCCTGAACTTCCTCAGGTCAGTTGCTATATGACCCAGACAACCCTCGAAGTCCACAGAATCCTCGAAACGGGTTTTGCATTCTCACCCCTCTTCACAGGAGTGATAAAGGGTACAGGTCCCCGTTATTGTCCATCAATCGAAGATAAAATTGTACGCTTCTCCGATAAAGACACCCACCATCTGTTCCTGGAACCAGAAGGTCTGAATACAGAGCTCATCTATATTAATGGTTTTTCAACATCCTTACCGGCTGATGTGCAGTTAAAGGCGCTCCACAGGATTAAGGGTTTGGAGGAAGTTGAGATGGTTCGTCCTGGTTATGCAGTGGAATATGATTTTTTCCCGCCTCATCAGGTTGACCTCACACTGGAAACCAAGTTGGTACAAGGGCTTTACTTTGCCGGACAGATCAACGGAACCTCAGGATATGAGGAAGCTGCTGCCCAGGGTCTTGTGGCTGGCATCAATGCAGCCGCCAAGATTTTGGGAATGAAAGAGTTTGTTCTGAAACGGAGCGAGGCATACATCGGTGTTCTGATCGATGACCTTGTGGATAAATCAACAGAAGAACCATACCGGATGTTTACTTCCCGGGCTGAGCACCGCCTTTTACTGCGTCCCGATAATGCTGAGTCACGCCTTGCAGAATATGGTGCCTACTATGGTTTGGTTACCAATGAGGCTATCAAAGAAATCAGACAAAAAGAACAGGTTTTGCGGGAAGGGATACTATTTTGCAATTCTACGAAAGTAAAACCCAGGGATGTCAATCAACTGCTTGTTGATTCAGGCACCCCGCCGATGGAAACACCGGAGTTCATTGGAAAATTGGTGAAACGTCCTGAGCTGAAGCTCGCGGCTCTGCTGCATGCTCTTCCATCCGGCGGTAATGAAATAAATGAAAAATATAGCGATATAATTCATTTTTTGCAGGACGAAGACCTTATTCAGCGGGCAGAAACAGAGTTAAAGTATGAGGGATACATCCAGCGTCAGTATGAAACCGTTGAGCGGCAGGAACGGTATGAGAACCTCAAAATTCCACTGAATTTTGACTATGATGCGCTAAAACCACTCTCTACAGAGGGGAGAGAGAAACTGAAGCGTGTGAAACCGCGCAATATCGGTCAGGCATCCAGAATCTCGGGGGTTACTCCGTCAGATATTTCCATTTTATTGGTATATTTAAAGCGGTAATTTTCACATTTTTGCCAAAGGCAGAGCATGCACGATTTGCATACAGAATATTTACGTGAAATAACCCGTTTTTTCTGGGAAAATGATGAGCATCCTGACACCTCCCAAATGGAGGAGTTGGCGAGGTATGCCCAAATGATCGTGCAAAAGAATCAGATTATCAATCTGATTTCGAGAAAAGATACCAACGCTGTTATTGAAAATCATATCTGGATTTCGGCTTACATCAGTAAGTTCATCCCTGAACGCTGCAAACACTTCCTCGATATTGGAACAGGTGGCGGTTTTCCGGGTATCCCCGTTGCAATTATGCGTCCTGATATGACCGGCGTACTGGCAGACAGCATTAAGAAAAAGACCGAGGCGGTAAGAGAATTTGCTGATAAACTGATGCTCGGACGAATCTCAGTTGCGAATACAAGGGTGGAAGACCCTGAGTTTATTGCCAGATACCGGAACAGTTTTGACCTGGTAATCAGCAGAGCTACCGACGAGCTGATTACACTGGTGAGGTATGCCTTACCCGTTATAAAACAAAGGGCATACCTGATCGCTATCAAGGGAGGGGATATGACCGAAGAACTGTCAAAAATGGCGTCAAAGTATGAACCGTATATAAGAAAATCCACCATTTTCGAACTTCACTACAAACCAACAAACATCCGGAATGTGAAGGAAAAGAAGCTGGTGATGCTGGAGTTATGTAAATGATCAACAAAGCAGGATTGAATCCTGAACTCTTTCAGGAAATCGCGAATCTGTCTACTGAACAGCGCAATCCGAACTCAATGGATATCGATGCCCGTTCCACCGAGGAAGTGGTAAGAATTATTAACCAGGAAGATAAAACAGTTCCTTTAGCAGTAGAAAAAGAAATTCCCTACATTACCCAGGCAGTTGAAATGATCGTGCAGGCATTTAAAAAAGGCGGCAGACTGATCTATTTTGGTGCAGGTACCTCCGGACGCCTTGGCGTGGTGGATGCTTCAGAGTGCCCTCCCACTTATGGCGTACCATACGAAATGGTACAGGGGTTTATCGCAGGTGGCAGGGAAGCGATGTTCAGAGCACAGGAAGGTGCAGAAGATTACGAAGAAAATGGCGCCGCTGATGTAATGAAGGCAAATGTAGGAGAAAACGATGTGGTTTGTGGCATTGCCGCCAGCCGCCGCACTCCCTATGTGATTGGTGCCGTAAAGAAAGCCAAGCAGCTTGGCGCCGGTACTATCTATGTTACTGCTACCCCACGGGAATCATTCAATGTTGAATCAGTAGATGTGGCGATTTGCCCGTATGTTGGTCCTGAAGTAGTAATGGGATCAACCAGAATGAAAAGCGGTACCGCGCAGAAGCTGGTTCTGAATATGCTAACCACTGCTTCTATGATCCGTATGGGGAAGGTCTATGAAAATATGATGATCGACCTCCAGATGACCAACAAAAAGCTGGTCGAACGTGCAAAGCGCGTGGTGATGATGATTACCGGTCTTACCTATGAGGATGCCAGTGATTACCTCCAGAAGGCAAATGGTCATGTAAAAACCGCATTGGTTATGATCAAGGCTGATGTTACCGCTGAAGAGGCAATACACAGGCTTGACCTCGCTGATGGTTTTGTGCGTCGCGCTATAGAGTGGAAGGAATGACCACCGCAATGCGGATAATGCGCTTACAGGCATTGATACTTACAGGACTGCTGCTTTTGCTGCAGTCCTTTTTGTTTGCGCAGGATGATCTTCGGGACCTGAACAATGCAGCAGATACCGGTGCTGACCTTTTGGCACGTCCCTTCCATTTTGATGGCACCGATGCCGCCCGTCTGGCGGGAGTTGCAGGCATTACTGCCATCTCCTCGTTTCTGGATGATGACCTTCAGACGCTCACACAGAACAATAAGTCAGAAATTCTCGATTTTGTCTTTGCGATGGACAAATACTATCTCGAGGCATTCACTGCACTTTCAGCCGGACTCTATATCTATGGACTTGCTGCTGAACAGCCCCGTACACGACGATTGGGATTGAATCTTCTGGAATCAACCGTGTTTTCAACGTTGATTACCAACGGAGTGAAAGTCGCATTCGGAAGAACCCGCCCCACCTTTACCACAGATCCACAGGAGATTAATCCCGTCCAGTTCTCCTGGGCACAGACATCCTTTCCCAGTGGACATGCAACCTTCGCATTTTCCTTCGCACGCGTGATGGCAGAAGAGAAGAGTAGCACCCTCTGGAAAGCCGGATGGTACACTTTCGCAGTGCTGGGGTCAGTTGCCAGGGTGTATAATAATCATCATTGGTTTTCGGACGTCGTCCTTGGTAGCTTTATCGGGTATTTTGTAGGAGATTTTGTGGTGAAACGGAACCATCCCTCAAAGTATGAACCGGTAGTGCCACCCCCACCCGTGTTGCATATCAGTTATGCATTCTGAGTGAAAACTCTGATGGAATAACTTCAGCAATCAGAGAAAGCCTCCCAGCAATTTTACAGCCTGCACGCAGGGATAAGCTATTACAAACTCACGGAATAAACATAAACCCGCCGCAGATGACGGCAGTGTTGAACCCGCGGTTAGGTTCCTGGATTCCGGCGTTGCTGATGTGGCGGACGCCGAACCGGGTATCGAGATAGAGGTTTTTATTGATTCTTACGTTTGCCCCGAAGAAGAAATTATCGGAGAAATTGAAACCGTCAGACTGCCGTTCTGAGATACAGTTAATGTAGTGAGGTCCGGAGCTGATAAAGGCATAGATACTCAGGTGATCATTAAGGATGTTTTTCCTTACAAGGAAGCCGGCATCCATCCCAACTTCATAGCCGGAGGAGAAGACGGGAAAATGGGGTCTGTCAGCAAGATTGGTAGTGTTGTACTGAACCTGGGTGATGATATCCACTCCCCAGGTTTCTGCCCGCCAGATCGAATAGTAGTATTGCCCTTGCAGGAACACGACCTGATAGCGATACTCCACATCAATGCCGGACTGATTGCCATATCCGGTGATGATACCAAGCTTATGCCTGGAACCATGAAACAGAAGGCTATCCTGCGGCAGCAGGGTCAGCGGAGTCAGAAACAGTATTAAAAAAAGTAAAAATCTTCTCATAGAGTGGTACATGGTTACACAAAACCGAGAACTTCGCAACGATTTGATGCAATCACAATAGGACGGTGCCGGGATGGGGGGTAATGACCTGCCGTCGGGGCAGCGTTATGAGTGATCTGACTGCAACTCAGTACAGTGCGGAATTTTCCAAGAATATAACAGAAATATAATAAAAACGTAATTTCTGATCGCCACCAAACAGAAGTAGTGTCCGATATTCGAACGATCAGCGCTCAGGTAACCGTCATGCGTACCTTGCTGCGCTGATATCACTTCTCAGGTTCGCTTCTGATATGGAAATTTCACGAAGACTCTTTAGCTTTGTACTGTGAAAACCGGAAGAGAAATATGAATCATATCCCTGATCTGATAAGGGTTGCATTGCAGAGGTTCGTCAGCAGGTTTATCCCTTTTGATGAACGACTGGAGTCAATCATGCTGGAAAACTTCGAACTCAGAAACGTGCCGAGAAAGGAATTTTTACTGCAGGAAGGAAAAACAGCGGAGCATATCTATTTTCTGCATGAGGGATTTGTGCGCTTTTTCCATACGAAAGAAGATGGAACAGAAGTGACAAGCGATTTCTATTTTGCACCGGGATTCATTACCTCTTTCACCAGTTGGATCAGACAGGAAACATCCCGGGTGAACATCCAGGCAATGGTGAAGATGGATGTTCTCCAGATCAGCCGGACGGCACTCAATGAACTGTATGAACGGGAGCATTTGGTTGAGCGTCTGGGCAGACTCCTTGCAGAGCAGGTTTTTATTACCTCAGAAAAGCATCTGCTCAGTTTCCTGAATGACTCACCCCAGGAACGTTATGCATGGCTTCTGAAAGAATATCCCGAATATGTGAAAAGTATCCCTCAGCATTATCTTGCCTCCTACCTCGGCATTACCCCCGAATCGTTCAGCCGGATCAGAAGTCGCTCACTCAGGTGATTTCTTAACAAAAGTCAACGTTTCTAACTGCTGACCGGTAGTAAGTTTGTGTCATCATGAATCAAAAAGATGAGGACACAATGACACGAAACAATATCATCACCCTTGCAGCACTGGTATCACTGTTCAGCGGATGCTGCTCAGTCACCCGCGAAGATTTTCAGGAACCATACTCCACACACCTTGAAGAGATCATAGCCTATGCATCCCTTGCGGGGAACACCCACAACACCCAACCCTGGTACGTGGTGGCTGAAAGTGATTCTGTGGTTCACATTCATGCTGATTTCACCCGTAAACTCCATATCGTAGATCCGGATGCACGCGGTATCTTTATCTCTCTCGGAGCATTTATCGATAATTTCCTCCTGGCTGCTGAATCATTTGGATACAACACTCAGCTGACCATACATGCAGAGAGTAATAAAGACTCAAATGTGGCAACGATCCGCCTTTCCAGGGGGAATGCAGGAAAAGATTATCTTGAAAGGATCAGAAGCCGGAGAACGATGCGGATACCATTTTTAACACACGACATCAGCATGCAGCATGCAGAAAGTATTACCAGGGATGTATTCCGGCAGGTACACTTTTTCACATCGTCATCTGATGAAGGAAAGTTCATCGCACAGCAAACCCTTGCCGCATATACCCAGCAGGCGAATGACGAACAGGCAAAACAGGAATTGGCATCCTGGATTCGGTTTTCCAATAGCGATGTGAAGGAGCACCGTGACGGACTCACCACGGCCGGAATGGGGATTACTGGATTCGGTGGGTTCATCGTACGCAACTTCTATAATCCTGAAGACGCAATGAAAGAGTCCTTTGTGTCAAAGGGAATAGAAAACACAAAGGAACAGGTCGAACACTGCGGTGGATGGCTGGTAATCGTACAGGAAGAAGATACCCCGGCATCATGGATTGAAACAGGTCGTATCTTCAACCGGATGAATATGAAATGCAGAGAATTGATGGTTGGCTTTCACCCGATGAACCAGGTCATCGAAGAGGAAAACTTTACTGATACGGTTGTTTCGCGGCTTGGTCTTCAAGATCGGATACAATTCGTCGCCCGCATCGGGTATGTGGATGAATATCCACCGGCAAACAGCGTCCGAAGGGCAGTAAAAGAGATAATCCGGTATAAAAAGTAACAGCACCACACACAAGAAAGGAGTTCAAAAAATGCAGTACGTAATGATTCTTATAATCAATGTTATTCTCACAAATATCCTGTTCGGACAGGTATCGGTTCAGGATTCGGTCACTGATAGCGGAAATCAACTTGGTGCAGAGGTGGATATGCTCCCCTATATCACGGGCGGGTACTATGCATCTGCCTGGGTTGGTATCAGTAACCTGAACCTGCGCATCAGACCAGTGGTGGCACGGGTTGATGTTCCGGATTTCGCACTGAAAGAAGGTTTCAATCGAAATCGGCTCACGGCAGTTGCATTGATCGCAGACTATTTTCCCCAGGGAACATTTGTGGGAATATGGATAGGTACAGGGATTGAACTGTGGAATGGAAAAGTGGAATCCGACGCAGGAGTCAGTGCAGACTACATGAACTGGCAATACACCCTGGGCGGTGGATATGTATGGAAGGTATATAAGGGGTTATATGTGAATCCGTGGGGAGCGCTACATCTGCGCATCGCCGGAGACCGTGAAGTGCAGACGGGAAGCATTCTGTACAGACACGACGCAGTACGTATGAAGTTTCATTAAAATTCAGATGGCAGTTTCACTGATCAGCGGGCAGCTGTACGGCACATAACAATACATAAGGAAAACATCGCTGGATTCCTGAGTCAGTGGTTATGGTGGAGCAGTGGAGAAAGGGCTGAGGATAGCTGTTTCACCCGAACCCTATCGGGAGACCGGTGAAACAGCAGTCAGCTTATTTTGCAGGTTTTGCTGCAACGTCTTTTTTAGCGCGGTTAATCTTCTTTTCTGTGGGACGGGAGTTTCCGTTTGATTTTGCAGAAATCTTACCGCGTCTTGTTCTTTTATCGCCTCTACCCATGGTGTTCCTTTTTCTTTTTAAAGTTTAACTGTCAAAAATACGGAATACTTGTGAAACGGGAAAGAGATACCCATCGAATTCTCTCTTTCCGGTGAGAATGAAAATTGATATTCTTCACTCATACATTTTCTGAATTATAGCCATAAGAAGTACCATGAGCATAGAGCAACTCCGATCCTTTTGCCTTTCCCTGAAAGGTGCTGAAGAAACCATGCCTTTTGATGAAACAACGATTGTGTTTACCGTGATGGGAAAAATGTTTTGTCTGACCGATATCACCGACCTGACATGGATCAACGTGAAATGTGATCCCGATACAGCTCTGGAATTACGTGCCCGGCATGAGGAGGTAACCCCCGGTTACCACATGAATAAGAAGCACTGGAACAGCGTAAGAACCAATGGCAGCATTCCCTGGCATCAAATCAAAGAATGGATTACCGATTCCTACAATCTGGTGGTTGCAGGGTTGCCAAAAAAGGTGCGGGAGGAGCTGATCTCGCGAAGCATGAAATAAAACCTTTGATACAAACATAATACCGCTTATCAATTAACTACTCCGTAACCGGGAAAAGCCTGCGATCTTTAGCGTTGACATATTAAGTTATTTCCTCGCAGCTACACACCCTTACACAGAAATAGGAATTTTATGGTGCCGTTTAAACTAACAGTACTGAGTTTCATTATTTTGTTCTGGTCATGTACCACCATCCAGGCTCAGCAGCAATCAACAATAACCGGAAAAGTTACCGATGCAACTTCAGGTGAAGCGCTCATTGGTGCCAATGTGCTGATTGTTGAATTAGAGGCAATCGGGGCTGCCACCGGTTTAGATGGGACATTTAAATTGCGTGTTCCTGTAGGAAGCTATTCGATCCGTGTCTCTCTTGTGGGTTATACGACGGTCATTAAAACGGATATTATTGCCCGGGCTGGTAAAGAAGCAGATGTCCAGGTAAAATTGAGTACAACGAGCATTGAGTTGGACGAAATAACCGTCAGAGGTGACTATTTCGATAAGTCGGTACAATTAAATCCCCTGGCAACTGTAGTGCTTGGCTCGGAGGAGATAAGGCGATCACCGGGTTCTTCGCAAGATTTTCAGAGAATCTTGCAGGGAATGGCTGGGGTATCGTTTTCAACTGATCAGACAAATGAACTCCTTGTGCGTGGAGGGGCACCCCATGAGAATTTAACCTTGTTCGATAATATGGAACTCCATTCCACGAATCACTACCCGAACGAGATGAACTCAGGCGGGCCAATTAACATGGTGAATGTGGACCTGATTGAATCCATTCAGTTTTCAACTGGTGGTTTTATTTCAAAGTTTGGAGATAAGCT
This sequence comes from Bacteroidota bacterium, assembly GCA_023406915.1. GTDB lineage: Bacteria > Bacteroidota > Ignavibacteria > Ignavibacteriales > Ignavibacteriaceae > JAEXTR01. Next base: position 1,795 of record JAEXTR010000222.1, on the reverse strand, counting down.
TTCGTCGGTAATGGTAATTGAAACCCGTGAAGGGACCAGAAACCACCCGCTCCGGATGAATCTGAACCTTTCCATGGCGGGGTATGGTGCTATAGCTGAAGGTGCCATTGATGGCGGCAAGGGTTCCTGGATTATATCCGGTAGAAAAAGCTTTATTGACCTGATTGCCGGTTCATTCGGGCTGAAGTCGATACCCAGGTATTGGGATGTTCAGGGAAAAGTCGCATACGACCTTTCAGGCGATCATAAGCTTTCCTTTTCGGGGATATATGGGAACGATATGATCATTGAAGAAGGGGATCCGGACGAGGAAAACAAGAAGCTGAGTAACATAACCGATTCAGTTGGGTTTTATCGCTATGACGTGAAACAGAGTCAATGGGCAGCCGGATTATCACTCAACAGTATTTGGGCAAAAAATCTGTTTTCCGTTACTACTTTATTTGCAAATAATTATCATGTTGATGTTACAGGCGACGAGTGGTTTACTGAGAGATCGTATGATGCCAATGGAAAACTCAAATACAGTAAACCAATCAGAAAAACTCCGCAAGTAAAGGACTATCACGATAATGGGCAGATAGTGCTGAAGAGCGAGTTTGTTTGGAAACTGCATCCCAGCCATGAATTAAGCTTTGGGGGAATGTTAGGTACAGGAACTTTTATTCAGGATGTGTATTATTGGGGTGATTCAGCAAGATACCTGATCAACGGCAATTGGTCGGCAGTAGTAGTGCGCCCCACCGTGAATCACAGCTATGAGTATAAATTATTTAATCAGTTTAAGTCTTACGCTTTCCTCAACGACAAAGTCCGTCTGTTCGGTGAACGCCTTACCGTTAATCTGGGATTGCGCTACGATTATTTTTCTTTTCCCCGTGCTGGTAATTTTAGCCCACGCTTTTCAGTATCCTACGATGTGGTTCCCGGGGTTTTTATTGTTAATGGTGCTTATGGTGAGTTCTATCAGTCACAAAGTTACCCCGTCTATGGCGACAGAATAAAAAGTGAAGTGAACAGGTACCTGAAGAACACCCATGCACGACATTTTGTTGCGGGTATTGAGTATATCCTGGGTGATGGACTTCGCCTTACAGTAGAAGGGTACAGAAAGAATTACAATGATATCCCGGTAGAGGAAGAGTTTATACACTTTTATGATCCTACTTTTCGTTCTCTCAGGAATCTAAATGTCGGAACCATGCAAACAACCGGGTTGGATATTCTGCTCCAGCAAAAACTCGTCGGTGATTTTTACGGAACGCTCTCATTCTCACGTATGTGGTCCTCTATGGATGACCCGCGTATAGGCAGGGAGGGGGACCGCTTTCCCGGAGACTACGATTTTCCTTATGTGGGAACGCTGATTATCGGGAAACGCTTTTCAGGGCTGAGGGATAAACTGGATGAAATGAATCCAATCTTTAAGTATCTTTCCTACGTGTTACCTTTCTCGAATGACATGGAAATTAGCATTCGGTACCGATACGCTTCAGGAAGGACGTATACACCCAGATACTTTACAGCTGACGAACAATATTATGAGGCGGGTCTGAGGTGGAGCAAGGGTTCCTGGAAAACTACGGACAATATTAACGGCGCACGATATCCGGATTACCACCGTCTTGATATTGCTTTCAACAGCAGATACAATTTTTCTTCCTGGAGCTTAAACCTTTATCTCTCTGTGTCAAATGTAGCAGGCAGGAAGAATATTGCAGGATACCGTTACAATTCAGATGGCACTGTGGATGAAGTCGAGCAGTTCTCCCTGTTTCCGGTAGCTGGGGTAGAA
>JAEXTR010000117.1 GCA_023406915.1 Bacteroidota bacterium | reverse complement strand
GATCACAGGCATGTACATAGTGCGGGGATCAGAGGTGAGAATCTGGCAAACTTCAAGACCAGTGATACCCGGCATCATCACATCCAGTAACACAAGATCAGGGGAATGGGTGAACGCCAATTCAAGTCCAGCCTTACCATCATACGCTGAGATAGTGTCAAAGCCTTCTCGCTTCAGAATGATACTGAGGAGGTTGACGTTCTCTGGCTGATCGTCGATAATAAGCAGCTTACTCATACTGCAATATAATAAATCATTATCTAACCGGAACTATGAAGTTTGCATTGTCTTTTTGACTGCAGATTCAATCGCTTCCTTAAATGCAGACAATTCAACCGGTTTCTGAAAAATATATTTGAGTTCTGTGCGCTCATATTCATACCGGTCTTCGGAACTGATGGATGATGTAAGCACAATCACAGAAATGTTTCTGCCATCCTGCTGCTTCCGGAGTTCCTCTACAAACCGGTACCCTGGCATATCCGGCAGGTTGTGTCCGGTAACGATAACCACATACGGGATTTCTGCAATCTTTGAAAGTGCTTCCTCAGCCGAGGCTGCCGTATCGATTTCATAATCAGGGAAAATACTCTTCATGATCTTTGCATACAATACGCGGTCCTGAGTGCTTTTATCAACATAAAGCATACTTGATGATGCTTTGGGAAGTGTGGCAAAAAACGTAGTGCCCTGCCCTGGTTCAGATACAACCCGGATATCACCGCCGTGTTTTTCGATAATCTCTTTGACGAGAGAGAGACCAAGACCACTTCCCTTCTCTCCTCCGGTGCCGGGTGTGGTGAACTTCTCTTCCACCTTGAAAACCTTATGAATGTCCTGCTTCTTAATACCTATACCGGTATCCTTCACAAAAAACTCAATAAATCGGGGTGATTCAGCCGCAGCACATCCAATAGTGATAGTGCCACCAGGGTTAGTAAACTTAACGGCATTAGAGAGGAGGTTGTTCACAGCCTGCAATACCAGGTTCTGATCAACGAATACGAACAAGTCGTACGGAATCTCTTCAAGGATACGGATATTTTTCTGCAGCCCGGCACCGCTGATCATCTTCACCGATCTGCCAATAATGGTGCTCAGGTTCGACTTGGATGGGGCAAAGGGTATTCTTCCTGTCTGTATACGTGTCCAGTCAAGGAGTGAATTGACGAGGTTGAGCATATTCCTTGAAGATTCCTGAATATACTGCACATACTGCCTTTTCTCATCATCACTAAGGCGGTTTGGGTGTGCCAGCAGGAGGTCAGTGAATCCGAGAATAGAACTGAACGGTGTACGCAGATCATGCGAGATAATCGACATAAAACGGTCTTTCGCCTCATTCAGTTTTCTGAGCCCTTCAGCAGAGGATTTAAGTTCTTCTTCTGCCTTCTTTTGCAGTGAAATATCGCTCACCAGCCCAAAAACCTTTTGAACTTTTCCCTTCTGATCCCTGATGAGCGTCAGTTTGTTTCTGATCCAAACTGAGTGCCCCTGACTGTGGATGATCCGGAGCTCGATCTCATCGGTTTTTCTACGGGTTTTGCCGAACAGTGTGCGGAGATTTGTCTTGAGCACAGGAAGATCATCCGGATTCACAATCCGGTAAAACATGGTTGAATCACCAAGGAACTCTTCCCGGCTGTAACCGGTGATCGCGGTGACGGCACTAGTAATAAACACAATGCGGAGCTGCCCGTCAACATTCTCTGCACTCCACAGGAAGTCCTGAATATTATCGCTGAGTGTCCGGTACCTTTCCTCTGAATGCCTTATCGCTTCCTGGTTCCTCTTTTTCTCAGTAATATCCCGAATCGAGAGCACGAAAAATTGATCACCGCGGAAGGAGAAGGATGAAGTTGTTACTTCTGCAAAGAATGTTGTACCATCCTTTTTGTGGGCAACGCAGTCAACGATGCTGCTTGAGCCCCGCATCTCACGGGGGTGGGCGCCTGACGCCTCAAGCCCAACACGAATTTCACCCTCTTCAAAAATCTGGAATGGATTTTCTTCAAGTTCTTTATCTGACTGATACCCAAAAAGCTGAAGGAAGGAGCCATTCATCAGGACAAGTTTGCCCTGCAAAGAAACCGCTATAGCATCGCTCGATGATTCAAAAATCGCTTCCATGAGGCGAAGCTCACGCTGAAGGATGATGGATTGCGTTACATCCGTAAACAATCCATATCCCTGCGCCCCGGTGGGGGCAGTCTCATCAGGAATCTTGAAGACCCCTTTTACCCTTAACTCAGTGCCATCAAGTGCGATGATATCATACTCTTTTGCTTCTGATACCGGCAATGCTGTAACAGACTGAATTTCAAGCTGCTGAAAAATCGTAAAGAGAGATGCTTTCTTTTTCCTGAACAAACGGAGAGATGTATTAGCGGCGGAATTGCCCCACAGAATATAGCCGCGTGAATCAAAAGTGAAAAGAATCTCCTGTGACCCCTCCAGAACCCGAAGTATCCATGATTCAGTCTTCTGAATCTCATCGTAGACTCGCACTTCATCCGTATTATCACTAAATACTACGACATACTGAATCAGGGTATCGGGGATATGTACTTTATAGGCGACAAAGAAGCCGGAACGAAGTTCCTTCCGCTTGTTGTAGATACTGACTGAGCTGCGAAGTGTCTGTCTGGAGTTTTTTGTGGTGTGTGCCGACTGTAATTCTTCCCCGGTACAACGGGGGATAAACTCTGTGATCATTTTTCCCGATTGCACCGTACCGAAAAATCGTTCGGCAGCCAGGTTCCATAGTATTACAGAGCCGTCTGATGCAATGCCAAAGATTACTTCAGAAGCTGCATCAAGCACCGGTTTCAGAGAAGCAATTTTCTCTTCAGGATCAATCATACATAAGCCTCGGGCAGCAGTAGAAAAGGAAACAATTTCGTAACCTTGTTAAAGAAGAGCAGATAGTTATCTTGGTAAAGATAAACTTTTTTTTACACACTTTTCAAATTAGCAATAAAAAACTATTTTACAGTGTCTGATTCAAAAATATTCAACATACAACGATGCTGTATCATCCGGCTGCTTATCCCCCCTCTTCTTCTTTCAGCGGATACCTGTCCCCTTTCATCCCAAACTGTAAGGATACCCCATGGCTGCAAAAAATGTAAAGACATTTGTTCTTGATACCAATGTAATACTTCATGATGCTTCCTGCCTTGGAAACTTTCAGGAAAACAATCTTGTAATTCCCCTGCCTGTACTGGAAGAGATTGACCACTTTAAACGGGGCAATCAAATGGTAAACCTCAATGCGCGGGAGTTTGTGCGGAAGCTTGACACCCTGACCGGCAACGCTATTTTCAATGGTGGGATATCACTGGGAAAAGGTAAAGGAAAGGTTCGTATTGCAATCTGCCAGGGGATAGACAAGGATATCAGGGCGGTGTTCCATGAAGACACACCTGATCACCGTATCCTCAGTGTATCGTATCAACTTCACAAAGACCCGAAGTTTAAACCCCCGGTGATCCTTGTTACCAAGGACGTAAACCTGAGAATGAAAGCAAAGGCGCTTGGTATTCAGGCAGAAGACTATACAACCGACAAGGTTACCACTGCTGAAGAACAATACAGCGGAAAAGAAATTATTGAAGATATCAATCCTGATATTATTGCTGCACTGTATCATGCGCCATTTATGCTTCCGGTTGAAAAAACAAAGAAGCATTTCAAACCAGTCATGGTACCCAACAAGTATTTTATAATGCGGAACGGTAATCAGTCTGTCCTTGCCCACCTTGATCCGGATATGATGTATCTGAAGCGGCTTGAGCGGCAGGCTGTGTATAGCATCAAACCGAGGAACGCTGAGCAGACTTTTGCAATCGATGCGCTCTGCAATCCTGAAGTTCCGCTGGTGAGTCTGACGGGCAAGGCGGGTACGGGAAAAACCTTACTGGCACTTGCTGCTGCGCTCGAAGTGAGAAGACAATACAGGCAGATTTATATTGCACGACCAGTTGTACCCCTGAGCAATAAGGATCTTGGATTTTTACCCGGCGATGTGGATAGCAAACTGGCACCCTATATGCAACCACTGTGGGATAACCTGAAGATTATCCAGGATCAGTTTGCAGAAACAGATAAGAATCATGCCCTGATCAACTCCATGGTGAAGGATCAGAAGCTGGTCATTGAGCCACTGAGCTATATCAGGGGCAGGAGCCTGCAACGAGTCTTCTTTATTGTGGACGAGGCACAGAACCTTACACCGCATGAGATCAAGACTATCATTACCCGTGCGGGTGAAGGTGTGAAGCTTGTGTTCACGGGAGATATTTATCAGATTGATCACCCCTATCTGGATTCACAATCAAACGGGCTTTCCTATCTGATCGAGCATTTCAAGGGTCAGAAACTATATGCGCATATCAATCTGGAAAAAGGTGAGCGCTCAGAACTGGCTGAACTGGCAAGTAATTTATTGTAATGAAAAAGCCGGTTCTTCCACAGGAAAAACCGGCTTGTAAGCATCATGAAGTGTGCGCGCTGATCAGTTACCGCCGAGGATGAGCGGAAGCCCGTTCTTTCCGGAACCGATCACGATAACCTTTGAATTCTGAGAGTTTGCGAGTTTCTCAGTAGCCTCAATTCCCTTCCACTGCAACAGCTGATCACTGATTCCTTTTGCCACGATATTCTGGAAGTCAGAGATACCCTGTGCCTCAATTCTTTTCCGTTCTGCTTCCTGTTTTTCTTTCAGCAGTACAAATTCCATCCGTTGCGATTCCTGCTCGGCCTTTAGCTTTTCTTCAATAGAAGCAGTCAGCCCTGCAGGCAGGATGATCTGACGAAGCGGGGTAGATTCAACAGAGATCCCGCGATTTGTGATCAAACCAGCAATCTCCTTTGAAATTTCCTGTGCAAGGATACCACGCTCAGCGGTGTACAACGCACGTGCCTCATACTTGGCAGTAATACCACGAACAGCTGATCTGAACTGCGGGATAATAATAATCTCAGCATATTCTTCGCCAACTGTCTGATAGATAGAGAAAGCATTTTCAGGATTCAGGTGATAGAGTAAACTTACCTCAAGCTGTACCGAAAGACCTTCTTTTGAAGGGACCGTCATAACTTCCTTTATCTCCTGAGTCTTAACACTGAATTTAATAACATTCGCCATGGGGTTTACGAAGTTAACACCGGGCTTGAGGGTGGATTGAGAGACGCTGCCAAGGAAGTCAACAACCCCCACCGATCCTGCAGGAATCACAGTTACAAACTGTAAAACCATAATTACCAGGGCTACTACAAATCCGATTATTGAGAACATCGCCTCAGATTTGCTGAATCGTTTCTTTGCGTTACGGTACACAAAGAAAGCCACGACGGCTGCGAGTAATGATACCAGAAAAACCATATTTATTCCTTTTTGTTGTTTATAAACTCACGGTGTGCGCTTCAGTTCTGTCTCAAGGTATGCGGCGATTTTCTGATGCTCATCAGAAAGCGCACCCTCACGATGCCTGATCAGTTCAAGCAGATTCAGGGAATGAAGGATATAGAGCTGCCGGAGATTTTCATCCCCCATTGATTCCAGATACCTGAGATGCTTCTCCACAATGATGCAGTCACGGCGATCGATGGGACCACTGAGAGCATTCTCGTATCCTTTGTTAATGATGTTCTCTGTGGTGGTACGCATCAGGGTATGCCACAGCATCGGATTTCTGCCAATTGAATGGGTAAGCGCTGCAGAAACAGAAGCAAGAGATGTAACGAAATTTGAAGCGAACACTGCTGCAAGATGATTGATCAGCTTCTCTTTAGCGTCCAGCAGCACCGGGGTTGTACCCAGATAAGAAACCGTCAGCATCATCTCTTCACGCAGTGCAGTATGATCTGATTCGATTATTGCGGTTGAGCCAAGCAGTTTCACTGGCTGCTTGGTTGGAAAAGTCTGCACAAAGTGAAGGCTTGCCACTGCGCTCCCTTTTTCCCTGAGGGATTCAAGTTCGGATGAATCAAGTGAACCTGAAAAATGAACAAAGGAAGCATTGGGGAAATCAATATCCAATGCAGCAAGATGATCAGCCACATCCTTGATAGAGCCATCATTAACAGTAATGAAAAAGCGTTTATACTTCTTACCTCCTGCCAGATCCAGTGAGGTGCCATATTCAGGGGCTTCCACCGCATCAGCGAGCAGTTTCGCATTTTCTTCATATTTGTCAATAATCAGTGCGGGCACCAGCTGAATTTTTTTCAAGGCATATAAAAGTGAGTGCGCCAGCTTACCGGCTCCTATTAAAACGGTATCGTGCAATGATTCTATCATACTGTTTCCTTATACAAAATTGCTGAAAGGTAGCCGACCACTTCTTCGGTATCCCCCGTGACTGCACCAGAGTCAGTACGCGCCAATATCCGGGTTTTCACACCCTGTATAGATTTTGCAGCATACAGGATTGAGGCAATACCGCCACCGCCGCATGCCTCGCAGCGGCGCTGTTCCAGACCTTCAACCAGTGTATCGGGGTCAAGAGTGGTGATGGTTCGCTCCACAAACCCATCCAGATGATCTGCCGTTTCCCGATTATAGAAGTGGGAAAGATCTGAACTGATAACAATTATGGTATCAGGTGCGGCAAGTCTGCCGATCAATTCAGCAAGCATCTGAATAGTTTTTGGGCTTTGCTCACCCATAACAAGCGGGACGAGCCTCCAGTTATGTAACACACTTTGGAGGAAAGGAAGTTGCACTTCGAGGGCGTGTTCGGCACGGTGACCTGCACTGGTTACCTTAATTTCCGGATATAATGCGACTATATGATTTCGCAACTCTGTGTCAACCTCAATAGTGCCAAGCGGTGTCTGATATGCATCGCCATCATACACAGAAATACCCTGAAAGTACTCCCGGTGACTGGGAGACACAACCACTGCCCTGCGGTATTCTTTTCCCACCAGGCAACGGTATGCACGGGCAGCAACCTCGCCGCTGTACATATAACCGGCATGAGGTACGATAATGCCAAAGAGAGTTTGAACGAGCGGGTCATTTGGTTGCGGCTGAAGCATGCTGTTCATCATCATTTGCAGCTCTTGCTGATTACCCGGGTAGAAAGCACCCGCAACGGCTGGTTTACGAATTTGCATGAGGCTCCTCACCAAATACAAAGGCTGTGAAAGCTGACAATGACAACTGTCGCTTTTGCCATTCGTTCCCCGGCAAACCCGCTTTCCGGCAAAGTGCAGTGAAAAAATCTTCGCGCGTCATGCCATGTTC
>JAEXTR010000106.1 GCA_023406915.1 Bacteroidota bacterium | reverse complement strand
TTCACGGTCGCAAATCCTGAAACGGAGATATTACTTGATGGTCAGGAGTTCTCTATTCTGCCTCAAAAGCTAAAAGGAATTAAGCTTAACGATACCAATAGGGTATATATACAGGCGATTGATCAGTCAGGAGCAGTATCTGCATTTGCTTCTTTGCCTAAACCTGGCGCAACATGGTTTGTAATCAAGCCAAAAGGGAAATTGATACTTATTGATGATGATGTAAGTGTCAACGATAATCCCACTCCGTTTTATCAAAACAAGTTTGACAACATTCAGGGCGGTGCGCTTAACGGGAAATACGACATTCTAGATGTGAAGGCAAATCGAATTCCGTATTTCGGATATAATTTTCTCCTTACAATGAAGTTGTACAATTACGCTTTTTGGTACACAGACAACAATCCTTCACTGGACCTTGCCGCTGCAAACATTAACAGATTTTTAGATGCTGGTGGTAAGCTCTTTATGTCTATGGTACTGCCATCGACGTTCGAAGTTGCGATTTTGCAGGATTTTCTGCCTATTGACTCAACTTCTACAATGCTGAACTTCCTGTTCCCGGGTGCATTGGTTTCGCCAGTGCCAACAACACTTGGTTACCCAGAAATGACTGCAACAAGCAGTATCGCCCGTATGAGAAACTTTCATCTCACACCCGGTATTGCGACGCCGGTATATTATCTGTCACAAAATCAGCTGCCCGGACATACCGGATTTTTTGATCAGACAAAGCGATTATTCTACATCGGAGTTCCGCTGCATAAGACTGATGGAGGCGGAGCAAATGTTGGGCAATTACTGACAAAAGTATTATTTGAAGATTTTGGATTAACCTTATGAGAAGATTGATCATACTGCTGTTCGTTTTAACTCCTATTCTGATTCTGGCGCAGAGTAAAGGTTCTTTGTCTGGTGTCATAACAGATGCAAAGGATGGAGAAGGTCTTCCGGGGGTTAATATCATCATGAAGGGTACTTACTACGGTGCCGCTACCGATATTAATGGTAAGTATACACTCAATAATGTAAATCCGGGTACCTATACGGTTGAAATATCATTGATTGGTTATCGTACCATGCAATTTACCGGAATACAGATAAATGCAGGGAAGGCGACAGCCCTTTCTGTAAAACTGGAAGAAACCGTACTCACGCTTGATCAGGATGTAGTTGTTGTTGGTGATAAACCACTGATGAATGCTGAGGAAACCCAAAGTAAACGTTCAATTTCAAGAGAAGATATTGAGCTTGCTGTGGTGGAAAACGTAACCGATATTCTTGCCCAGCAATCCGGAGTTGTAAAATCTGACAATGCACTGCACATTCGTGGAGGAAGATCATACGAGAATGCGTTCCTTCTGGATGGTGTATCTGTTCAGGATCCACTCTCAGGTACCGGTTTCGGCTTACAATTGAGTGCAAATGCAATCGAAGAGGTTGAGGTTATCACTGGCGGCTTTAATGCTGAGTTTGGACAGGCAACCTCCGGAGTTGTGAATGTTAAAACACGTGAAGGAAAAGTTGATCGCTTCAACGGTTACATTTCCTACAAACGTGATAATTTCGGTAACACAACTTCATACAATGTCTTTAATATGGACATTATGGAGTTGAATATCAGTGGTCCTGAACCGATCACTGAATTACTTCTTCCAGCACTAGGATTTCGGATCCCCGGTGAATTCTCATTTTTCGGCAACTTCTATGCTGGATTCTCAGATGGCATCACACAAGGTTTTTATAAGCCGAAAATCAATCGACTGAACTCATCAACTTTTGGTGGTACAAGGTATTCGCCCAGAATGGAGAATAACTGGTACTGGTTAGGTAAATTGACCTACAAAGCATCCCCAACAATGAAGTTTAATTATTCCTATAATCAGTCAGTTGGTATCAATCAGAACTCACAGTCGTTGCAGTCGAATATGGAATATATTGAACCAAGTCCTGGTTACCAGTATGAATTCCAAAATATTCTTGATCAGGCAAATGTGTATACACACAAGAATATCTATCACACATTCTCAATGACTCATACGATTGATCAGCGTAATTTTTATGAAATCAGGGTCGCTAAGTTTTTTACGAATCTCCGCTCTGATGCAAATGGAAGAGCTTTTGGTGATTACAGAGAACCGCTTGATATCCCAACATTTCCTGTGCAATATTATAACATTAATGGCGATACTATCGGTGTTATTCAAGGTGATGGATTCTGGGATGTTGGTAATCCATTTACCTGGCACGATCACTTTCTTGATGAGTGGTCAATTAAAGGTGATTTGACCAGTTTCTTCGATGAGAAAAACAAGTTCAAGGCTGGTTTCAAGCTTCAGTTTCAACAGATGCAGGTTACGGATATTTATAAACCGTGGATCGGAACCCTTGGTTTAAATAACGATATCTATCAGGTATTTCCAGCACTTGGTGCATTTTATGCTCAGGATAATGTCAATTTTGGTGGTATGATCCTGAATTTTGGCTTACGGCTGGATTATTGGTTCCCCGGAAAATTTGTGGATGATGCAATTGATAATCCTGATGTTGTGACTATTCCTGATGAAGTTAGAAAGAATTATAAAGAAGACAGTTTCAAGTTTTTTGGTGACAGATACTTTAAGGCAAGACTTAGTCCACGACTTGGTATTTCGCATCCAGTAACAGATTATCAGACACTGTTTTTCTCTTATGGTCAGTTTTCCAAATGGCCGAAACCACAATTTGTTTATGCAAAGCTGAGCCCATATAATGCTGAGTCATCGTTCCAGAAATTTGGCAATCCAAATCTGAAACCTGAAACAACAGTAGCATACGAAATGGGTCTCAAGACTCAGTTCTCACCGGATGATGTACTGACCATCACGGCATATTACAAAGATATTTTTGATTACGTTAATACCAGAACTGCAAAAATCAGTTCACCCAGATTTGCAACCCAGCGCTTCATTACTTATGTGAATCAGGATTATGCCCGCTCACGTGGTATTGAATTCGAATATAGAACGAGAATGGGTAAGTGGTTTAGTGGTTCTGCTCAGTTTTCATATTCAGAAGTTACCGGAAAATCATCATCCGCTGACCAGGGTGTATTGATTGCAGCCGGTACCATCGATGAGTCAATCCGTGAGGAATTTGTTCCATGGGACAGACCTATTACCGCCTCACTCTCAGCAAATTTCTATGTTGCTAGCGGTAATGCGCTTTTCGGATTCGGCAATGGGATACTGGATGATTATAATGTCAATATACGTTTCTTCTTCCAGTCTGGTAAACGCTATACTCCCGCCGTGTTTACGGGGAACTACGAAGATAATGGCAGACCTGAATATATCACGGACAGATTTAACCGTTATGGTAAGATCGGTGATGACTGGTTCTGGATTGATCTCAATTTTGAAAAATATATACACGTACTTGGCATGAATTTTACTCTGTTTGTTGAGATTAATAATCTATTAGACAGAAAAAACACTGCCATAGTAAACCCTGCAACTGGTAAAGCATATGAGTTAGGTGATCCTACACCATCCAGCTGGAATGACCCACTTTACCCGGACTTGCAGGCACCATTGGATCCATATCCATTCAACCCTGCACGGTATTTAACTCGTAGAAATATTAAGTTCGGAATCAGTTTAAAGTTTTAAAATATGAAGAAATTATTCGTAATAATCGTACTGCTGTTATCTATATCTGAGTCATATGCCCAGCTTTTTCCAGTGCTCGGTGGGCAGAGAGCAGGTATTTCGACAGCTCAGTTCCTGAAGATTGGTGTTGGCGGTAGAGCAACCGCTATGGGTGATGCATTTGTTGCAGTTGCGGATGATGCGTCCTCACTCTATTGGAATCCTGCAGGACTAGTTCAGTTTAATGACAATCAGGTTTTCTTCTCCCACAATACATGGGTGGTAGATATTAACCATGAGTTTTTTGGTGGTGTCTATCACCTTGGTCCGGAAGACGCAGTCGGTGTATCAGTTACTGCACTAACGATGCAGGATATGAAGGTTACAACAGAGTTTGCCCCATTTGGAACGGGTGAATACTTCACATTTTCTGATTTTGCTGTTGCTTTAACCTACTCAAAGAAGATGACGGATAAGTTCAGTTTCGGCGGTACCATCCGCTATATAGAAGAAACTCTTGCAAAGCTAAAAATGCGCGGAGTTTTAATAGATCTGGGTACGATGTACTGGACCGGACTTGGCTCTACCAGGTTTGCAGTAACCTTTACAAATTTCGGAAACCAGTTGGCTCCGGACGGAGAAGTAGTGCTTGTTGGAAAAAGGAAAAAATCTGAGTGGCAATCTTTTTCTCCACCTACCATGTTCAGACTGGGTTTTGCATTTGAACCGTTTGAAACAGATAATCAGAAGCTCACCACGAGTGCTCAGTTGAATCACCCTAATGATAATAGCGAAAGCGTGTCACTCGGCGCTGAGTATACCTATAGAGAGCCTGTAAT
>JAEXTR010000102.1 GCA_023406915.1 Bacteroidota bacterium | reverse complement strand
GTTTCAAGGTATCATGAGTAAGAGATTACGTACTTACCGGCGCGGTGGGAGTGATGCTTATTGGTACGGCTGTCTATTTCAATTCTCCATCCAGGGACATCGATATCAGGGAAATTATCCATACGCTGAAGTCGGATTATGAGCCTGGAGATTCTGTGATTCTGGTTCCGAGAAATGGCTACCCGCTTTACTTTTATTATACCCGTGGTACAGAGCTTCCTCAGGCGTTAACCAACACCCTCTGGTCTGACTCTATACTTGCAGTATCCCAAAACAGGAAGGCAAACTACTTTCTACTGATGGAGATGTACCGCTCACGTTACTTCTACACCCACTCAGATAGACTCTATCCGCAGGCTTCTGATTATGTGTATGAATACTCTTATGTTTACCCGAGAACCGGAATACCAAGAACCAGGATAGTAAAACTCAACCACAAGAATATAAGAACAGCAGAACCTTCCGGAGTAAATCGTTAGTATGGCTAAAAACCATTCCATTTCTTCCAGAATTGAAACAGCATTGTTTTTGGGTATGTCCCGGATTTTCTGTGCACTAGGCATGAAAAGAGCACGGGCTACCGGAAGACTTCTGGGAAGATTTTTCTATACATTTTTCCCTATCAGGAAAGGGAATGTGATACGAGGGCTAACGCGTGCTTTTCCTGATTATGAGAAGGAACGCATAAACAGGATTGCGAGAGGTGTGTTTGAGAATTTTGGCATCACCCTTTTTGAAATGTTTTGCTATCCGCTGTACAATCAGAATCCGGGATCGTATTGCAGTATTGAAAATCCCGAACTTATACGGGAGATTTATTCGCGTAACCGGGGCGCAATCGGAATGACTGCGCACTTTGGCAGCTGGGAGTGGGCGTGCACCTCAACATTTTATTCCATGCGTGATGTTACGATGGGGGCGCTTTCCAAAACACAAAAGAATAAGCCTCTTTCAGCATGGATTGATAGTCAGCGAAAGTTTCATGGTCTGAAAATCTTTCCGACTGGTATCACGGTTAAAGAGGCGTATAAGGCATTATTGGATAAAAATGTTATTCTGGTTGCTGCCGATCAGCGGGGGCCGAAGGAAGGGCTTCATGTGAAGATGTTCGGAATTGATACCCCATTTCAGGTTGGCTCAGCCACGCTCAGCAGTAAGCTGGGTGTACCGGTATTCTTTTTTCTTGCCATAAGACAGCAGGATGATAACTACTGTATCATTGCGGAGGAGATTGAGACCAGTGACATTCCGAAGGGGTCACCAGATTCAATCCGCCTGATTAATCAACGTTATGCAGAAAAAATGGAATACTACCTTCGATTGTACCCGGAGCAATGGTTGTGGTTGCACGAAATCTGGAAAAATGTAACTGTATAAAAAAAATGCTCCCACGCGCTGCGCACGAGGGAGCATCCTATCAAAGCCAGGCAATCTGTTATTGATGTGTACCATTATTAGGTAAATCAATATCCGCTTTCATATCTGGGGTTAAAGCCACCGTTTTATTTTTACACAAGTCAATGCCTCTACGAACAAATACATTGCCAGCAATATCAGTAATGGCAATATCAACATTGCAGTGAGCCTGATCAACTCCTGCGAAACGTACTGCTGCCGTTGTGCCATTGGCAATGGACTCCAATCCATCAACATCGCTTCTCCATTTATCGTCTCCAGCATTCGAGATATAGACTTGAGTAATCTCAGTACCGATCTTATTCTGCAACTGCACATTTTCTACAAAACCATCATTGCTGATGAAGAGCAGCTGCACGACAAAAAAGATCGGCAGCAGCACAGGAAGAGAAAATTTATAAATATAGGCAAAAAAGTCTGGCATTTTAATTTTGTATTCTTCTGCAACTGCTTTTACCATGAAGTTTGGACCATTACCAATATAGGTCATACTTCCGAAAAAGACCGCAGCTGTACAGATTGCAATAAGCAGACTTTCAGGAATGTGAGCAACCTCTTCAAAGAGGTGTAATCCCTGAGCCAGCTGCCAGAAAGTGACAGCAGTAGGTGTATTATCAAGAAAACTGCTGAGTAATCCTGTATAATAATAAAACTGTACTGGGGTTTGTACACCTAATGCAGAAGCATTTGCCTGTAGATAGATAAGGCATGGCACCATAGTGATAAAAATACCCAGGAAGAGATATGCTACCTCTTCAATTGGATGCCAGGTGAAATTATTCGCTTTTCTGACTGCAGCTTTTGTAAAGTAAAGTGAGAGTACCCCCATCAGAACAAGAACGCCCTCACGCATAAAGCCAAAATATTCATTACCGGGTACGCCAAGGAACGGGAAGTAGTTTTTGTTAATGAAAGCTACACCCAGCACCACACCAAGCAGGAAAATGAAGTTTATGTTCCCCTGGAGGCGAAGCGGTTTTTTCTGCTCTCTGTCAGCCTTGAGTGCTTTTGCTGGTTCTTTCTTGTGAAAATAGGAGTCAACAAGGAAATAAACCACTAACAGAAAAGCATTTGCAGTTGCCCACTCAACATACAAGTGGGTAAACCAGAAAAATGGTGCACCCCTGAGATACATCATAAAGAGTGGCGGATCACCAAGCGGGGTAAGTAAACCGCCGCAATTGGCTACGATAGCAATAAAGAAGAGAATCGTGTGTACTTTGTACTGACGCTCTTTATTGGTTTGAATAAGGGCACGGATGAGGAGCATTGCAGCGCCGGTGGTTCCCATGAGGGATGCCAGAACAGCACCTATTGCCATAAAGCCCGTATTGACGATAGGCTTAGCTTCAATATCACCAGAGAGATAAATGCCACCAGTGATGGTAAACAAGGATCCAAGTAAAACAATGAAAGGTATATAATCAAAAACAAGGCTGTGAATCAGCTCATGGTTAAAGTCATTAGCAATAAGGAAAATCAATACCGGAATGCTCAACACTACCGCAATGATGAGCTTATTGAGATTCTTTTCCCAGAAGTGATTCCATACCACCGGAAATACTGCGATGCTGAGCAGCATAAGAATAAACGGAAGCATCGCCAGCAACGGAACGGAATGTATTGTAGTTTCGTGCATGGAAGACAATCCTTTTAAAGATTTGTGTAAGTTGTTTCATTATGTACCTGAGCCTGGGGTGCAACCCGGATAGCGGTTC
>JAEXTR010000351.1 GCA_023406915.1 Bacteroidota bacterium | reverse complement strand
CGTATGACAATCTTCAATCCAATATAGAGGCAGTTGCCCATCATATTCCAATTTTCACAAAAGAACGGAGTGTTCTTGTTTTGCTTCCGCTGCATCACATTTTCCCTCTTGTAGGTTCGATGGTGGCACCATTATCTGTTGGGGGGAAGATAGTGTTCTCCCCATCAATGAAGTCTGAAGACATCATGGGGACGATGCAAAAGAATCCTATCAACATAATGATAGGTGTGCCCAGATTATATGATGCGATCAGAAACGGCATTGTAGCCAAGATCAATCAAAAGTTTGCTGCGCGGGTTTTGTTTGCCCTTGCGAAAAAGCTCAATAACCGTAATTTTTCGAAAAAGATATTCCATGCAGTGCATGAAAAGCTTGGCGGAGCTATGGAGTATATGGTATGCGGCGGTGCGAAGCTGAATGAGGAGATGGGAAAAGATTATCGTGCCCTTGGATTTGAGATGCTGGAAGGGTTTGGTATGACTGAAGCCGCGCCGATGATCACTTTTACGCGTCCCGGCAGATGGAAGATTGGTTCAGCCGGTGAACCGGTACCAGGGCTAGAAGTCAAGGCAATTGACGGAGAGATTGCTGCCCGGGGCAGAAGCATCATGAAAGGATATTATAATAAGCCGGAGGAAACAGCGGAGATGATCCGGGATGGATGGCTGTTTACCGGCGACTTGGGATATCTGGATGAGGAAGGATTTATCCACATTACCGGCAGATCGAAAGAGCTGATAGTATTATCAAACGGAAAGAATATCACCCCAGACGAGCTCGAGTTCAAGCTGAAAGAAAGCACTGAACTGATCAGTGAGGTGGCAGTCTTTGGGCATAATGATATCCTGTATGCAGCTATATTCCCGAATTTCAGAAAAATACAGGAGCTGGGTATTCTGAATCTGGAGGAGACATTCCGCTACGAAGTAATCGGACAGTTTAATAAAACTGTAGCCAATTATAAAAAGATCGGGAAGTTCATTCTTATTCCAGAGGAACTGCCCAAAACCCGTTTGGGGAAAATTCAGCGATTTAAGCTGAGCGAGTTCGTAGACCAGAAGCAGTCGAAGAAAAAAGCAGGCATGCCTGAACCTGATATTGAGGAGTATGTAGTCATCAAGAATTTCCTCATGGAGCAGAAGAAGAGTTCTATCTTTCCGGATGATCATCTGGAGATTGACCTTGGGCTGGATTCACTTGATAAAGTGAACCTGCAGGTTTTTCTTGAATCAACGTTTGGTGTGAATATCTCAGAAGATACGCTGATCGAGCATCCTACGGTTGAAAAACTGTCACGGTTTATGCAGGAAAAGAAGGCTAAACTGAGCGTTGAAGCAGTGAAATGGTCGGAGATACTGAAAGAGAAGGTTGATCTGAAACTACCGAAGAGTTGGTTTACACAGAACCTGTTTAAGCATATCTCAAAATGGGTATTTTCGGTATACTTCAGGATCAAGGGAGAGGGAACCGAAAACCTTCCTCAGGGACCGTTTATTATTACACCGAATCATCAAAGCTTTTTTGATGGATTGTTTGTAGCGATGTTTCTGAAGAATAAGACGTTTAAAAACACCTATTTTTACGCAAAGGAAAAGCATGTACGGAATCCGCTGGTGCGTGCCATTGCCAACCGGAACAATGTGATCGTCATGGATATCAACAAAGATCTGAAACTGTCGCTTCAGAAACTTGCTGCCGTGCTGAAGGAAGGGAAGAATATCATTATATTCCCTGAAGGTACGAGGTCTGTTGATGGTTCGTTAGGTGAATTCAAGAAGCTGTATGCAATTCTGAGCAGAGAGTTGAATGTACCTGTGGTGCCGGTTTCCATTCAGGGTGCGATAAAAGCACTGCCAAAAGGAAGCATTATTCCGAGGCCATGGAAGAAAATCAATGTGAAGTTTCATGCTCCGATTCAGCCAACAGGAATGAATTATGATGAGCTGGCAGAGAAGGTCAGGATGCTATTGGCAAATGATCTGAGTACGACGAACCGGTGATTGTTTTCATGAGATGATGAGAAAGCCATCCTGCAGGGAATGTGGGATGGCTTTTTTTATGGGGGAGATGCATGGGGTTACCCAATTTTAAGCATTCCCGATAATGGGTAAAGCGTTATATTAGTTAGTTGTTTATTTTGAACTCAGAAAACACGCTGTTTCCTGTAATATACGGAGAAGGAATGAACGATCTGAAGACCCCATCTGGTAAGATGCTGCGCTGGGTTATCTTATTATCAATGAGTGTGGCAGTAGGTGCGACCTACTATGTGTATGATGCCATTTCCACGCTGAAAAGCTTTATGACAGCAAATCTCGGTTTCAGTTCAACTGAGTATGGTGTCATTGTAAGTTTTTATTCGTTCCCTAACACCTTTTTGGCGCTTGCGGTGATTGGGGGCATTATCCTTGATAAGATAGGGATTAAGAAGACCGGATACTTTTTCATCATCTCCTGTGTGATTGGTGCGTTTCTGACGGCGTATGGGGCGAGTGATGCTTTCCGTCAGGATGGTATAGGATACGGATTGCTCAATTCATTTTTACCGGAATACTCACCCGAGCTGAAGATGATGATTATCGGGAGATTTTTCTTCGGTCTTGGTGCGGAGACATTTATTGTTGTACAGAATAAAGTGATTGCAAAGTGGTTCAAAGGGAGTGCACTTGCTTTTGCATTCGGATTGAATCTTGCGATATGCAGGATTGGCACAGCTGCTGCGCTGATATTTTCCCCCATGATTGCAGAGAATACCGGTGACTGGGTATTGTCATTATGGGTTATGGCACTGATCATGTTTATCGGATTGCTTTCTTTTGTTTTGTATTCCCTACTGGACCGTAAAAAGAGTGAATCAGGGACTCTGCTTGATCCAACCGAACAGTTCAGGTTCAAGGATATTACAGACTTACTGTTAAACCGTTCATTCGTTTATATTACGCTTTTATGCCTCCTGTTTTATGCAGCAGTATTCCCATTCCTTTCCTATGCCCCGGATATGCTGCTTAATAAGTTTGGAGTCACTACTGAAGACAGCGGTTTGCTGACCAGTATTGTTATTTTCGGTACTATTCTGTTTACCCCTCTGTTTGGTTATCTGGTAGACAGGAAAGGGAAGCGGGCATCCATGATGATTGTAGGCTCAGTAGCGCTGGTATTGATACATCTGTATCTGAGTCTGACCTATCTTACTCCCTATATCCCGATGTTCATGCTGGGGATTGCGTTTTCTCTCGTTCCGGCTGCGATGTGGCCATCGGTGGCTTTAATTGTGGAAGAAAAGAGACTTGGAACGGCATACGGACTTATGACCTCTATTCAGAATTTTGGTATGTGGGGTATCCCGATTCTGGCAGGTATGATTACCGATGCTTCGAATCCCGGGATTACACAACAGGCAATAGAACAGGGAGCAGTTCTGGATTATACGAATACGTTGGTCCTTTTCGCAGTGCTGGGTGGATTTGCAGTGCTTTTTGCGTTTCTTCTGAAAATGACCGATTCAGGCCCTAAAGGACACGGACTTGAGAAACCCAGTATATCATAAATGAATGTTCACTAAGTTTCGATGAAGAGATGTCGAGTTCCACATATCGTTTTGTATTGGACAGTGCTGATCGGCAGTCTGTCCATGCAGAGCAATGTTTATGCTCAGGAGGAGGTGGGGTTCGGGTGTCTTGGATTTGTTGGAGGGTTTGCGGGCTACGAGTTCCATCAGGTTGAAGCGCCCGGATTGAACCGGTATGTTGCAAATCTGAATCAAAGGCTGATGGATACGACGGGGCAATCGTTTGCTCCGTTTGATATGATTAAAGGGTTCAGGTTTGGGATAAACTTTCTCCGGCAGGATATAGCGGGAGTCAGGTTTACCCTAAAGGGATTTTATCACACCCTGAGTCAGAAGACCGAGTATGAGTATGAAGGGCAAGATGAGGTTTTTAAAAATTCATTGCAGCTTGACCGGAATAATTTCGGATTGGGAATTGACCTCGGTATGTCGCTGTTTTCCCTGGTGAGTTGGAAAATAATTGATGCTGCGCTGGTGTTTACCAATACCAGCCTGAAGAAGACCCTAAATGGTAGTAACTATTCAATCAATGAAAAATACAAAGCAGTTGAGAACAAGATTGGTTACTCAATTGGAAGCGGGATCATCATTCATATCATTGGAGATTATGTAACACTTGAAGGAATGGCTGCATATTCAAAGTACAGTGTTGCTGAACTGAAGAATGCGGCAGGTGGTTATTTCACTGATGGAGAGGGTTCAGGAGAAGTTGTTACAGACTTCATCACCGCAGGCGGATTCAATGCAGCGGTGCAGATGAACATTGGATTTCCTTTTTAGACAACAACTGAGAGAAAGAGAGCATTATGGCAGTTTCAAAACTTGACCGTGCAAGCGCTATTGCAATCACTGATTGTATGGGTGCAAAAAAGAAAGAAACAATTCTGGTGATATCGGATGTGAATAAAAGAGAGGTTGGACTCTCCTTATTTGATACTGCATGTAACCTTGGTATCACTGCACAGTATGTTGAGATTCCACCATTATCACGTAATGGAGAAGAGCCACCTGCTGTTGTCGCTGAGCTGATGAAAAAGTTTGATATTATTTTTTGCCCAACAACAACCTCTTTAACACATACTGATGCAAGAATCAATGCCTGTGCAGCAGGTGCACGGATAGCGACTTTCCCCGGGATTACCACAGATATCATGATCCGCGGACTGAATGCAGATTACAAGACGATAGCAAAGTTATCAATTAAATTGCAGAAAGTTCTTCAGAAGGGAAAGGACGTTCGGGTGACTACTGCAAAAGGTACCGATATTTCCTTTAGCATTGCAGGACGGCGTGTGATTCCCTCGACAGGTATTTTTAAGAATAAAGGTGAAGGCGGAAATCTACCCACTGGTGAAACGTATGTTGCTCCGGTTGAAGGGACAGCAAACGGTGTGTTCATTGTTGATGGCTCTATGGCGGGGCTTGGGCTGATGAAGGATGCCAATATCCGTATTGAGGTAAAGGACGGGTATGCGGTAAAGATCAGCGGAAGTGAGGCTGCGAAGAGACTGGATGCAATGTTAAAGACCGCCGGCAAGGATGCATACAATATAGCTGAGTTTGGAATTGGTACCAATGGAAGCGCTAAATTAAGTGGCGTGCTGCTTGAGGACGAAAAGGTTCTGGGCACGATTCACATTGCGCTTGGTAACAACAAGTCAATGGGCGGCAGTGTGAATGTACCTGTGCATGTTGATGGGCTGGTGAAGAAACCGACTGTGTATCTAGATGGCAAGAAGATCATGGACAACGGTAAATTATTGGTCACCGTCTGATCTGCTGAGTAGCTTCCCGTTACGATGGAAATTAATATTCTGAAATATCTCACGATGAAAAGGGTGTGGAATGCTGTAAAGATTTTCACATCCTTTTCAATCAGCAGGGTCACTGGCAAGCCTGTCATTTATGGGATGCCGTTTTCTTATTCGATTGAACCCACCAATCATTGCAATTTTCAATGTCCTGAGTGTCCATCCGGATTAGGTGCATTAACCCGTCCGTTGGGATTGCTGAGTATTTCTGATTTTCAGCGTATTGTGAATGAGATAGCGCCGACAGGTATTTATGTGCAGCTTTATTTTCAGGGTGAGCCGTATATCAATAAACAGCTGCCCGAGATGATAGCATATGCGCAGTCGAAGAAGCTGTATGTGTCAATCAGTACGAACGGATCGCTTGTCAATGAAAAGAATGTTGACAAACTTCTTGATTATGCCCCGGATAAACTGATCTTTTCGATCGATGGTCTTGATGAGGAGTCTTACAAAAACTACCGTGTCGGCGGGACATTCGCTCAGGCAGACAAGGGGCTGAGACTGCTTGCTGCCAGGAAGAAGGAACGGGGGCTGAAGAAGCCATATCTGGAATTGCAGTTTATTGTGATGAAACAGAATGAGCATCAGATTGAAACGGTGTTCGACTATGGCAAGGATGCGGGTATTGATAAGGTTACGCTGAAGACGATGCAGGTCTCATCGCTGGAGAATGCAAATCACTTCCTGCCTGCAAACGAGAAGTACCGCAGATATATTGTAACCGATACCGATTTAAAGATGAAGGGTGGCGTTAAGAATTATTGCTTCGCGATATGGCGGACCGCGGTTATTACCTGGGATGGAAAGGTAGTGCCGTGCTGTTTTGATAAAGACGCTGATCATCTTATGGGCGAATTACATCAGCAGAATATCAAAGAGGTGTGGCAGGGTGAGGGGTATCAGAGTTTCAGGGCAAAGATTCTTGAGAACCGTAAGGGGGTACCGATGTGTACCAACTGCACGGAAGGTCTCAGGGTGAACATCATGGAGATTGAAAGCTGAGCCCGATGACGACCCTCATAAAAAAATCGGTTCATTTACTATTGCGCTTTCTTGAAAAGAAGGATGTATTCTCCTTTGTTATTAAAGCACTCATTGCCGCAGGACTGATGTGGTACATTGTTGACAAGGTTGGATCGGTTGCCGTGATGCAGGTTTTATCAGGTGCAGACATGATGATCGTATCGTTTGTAGCTGGGCTGGGTGTACTCAATATCTATCTGCAATATCGTAAGTGGATGGTGATCTCCTCGGCAATGCTGGGTGTCAGCAAGAGTGGGGTAATATTCAGATCACTGATGTATGGTATCACAGCCGGATCGTTTACGCCGGCACGGATTGGTGAATTTGTCGGGAGGAAGTTAGCTTATCCGGAGCATTCAGTTCTGGAGGTTACACTTGCTACAGCGGCGGATAAACTCTTCAGCTTTTTTTATATCCTGTTTTTTGGTGTTAGTTTCGGGCTTTTGTTTCTTGTACAGTTTTATGGAGTATCCCCATATCTGGCAGCAGCATTGTTCCTCGTGCTGCTATTTCTGTTATTGCTGCTTGTCTATTTCCTGCTGAGTGAAGATTTCTGGACTGGATTTATCTTTAAGAAATTATCAGGGATTACATTTCTTGCTGCATACACGAAGAAGCTGGAAGTCATAAAAAAGCTTGACAGGACGACTCTTTCCTTCAATCTGCTCTATTCTTTTTTATTTTATGCCTGTTACCTGTTTCAGTTTGGATTACTGGTTATGGCTCTATCCCACAGCTATGATCTTTCAGGGTTTTTGTGGGCGGGAGTGCTGATGATCTTTGTAAAAACCTTAGTGCCTTCGATTGCTTTGGGGGAGCTGGGGATAAGAGAAGCGGCATCAATTTACTTCTTGTCTTTCTTTCAGATACAGGGAAGCGTTGCGTTCAACGCTGCATTCCTGCTTTTTGTTGTCAATATATTGTTTCCCGCAGTTATCGGGCTTGTATTGTTGTTTCGCAGAAATTCCTATGAATGATCTCCTCCTTTATCTTTTTCTTGTTCTCTCCTCATTCTATTTTGTGTTTCTTGGCAAGATATATGCGGGGTTCAAAAAACTGCGTAAGCATGCCGGGGCAGGCGTTCAGCCAACAGTGACAGTGATTATACCATACCGAAATGAGCTGGCGGTTATTGAACAGAGCTTCAGGAGTATTATCGGTCAGGACTATCCGAAGGAGAAGCTTCAGATCATCTTTGTCAATGACCAGTCAGATGATGGCTCCCCTGATTTATTGCAGAAATTAAAAGGGGAACATGAAGTTCTGTTACTGGATGCGCCCGAAGATGGGAGTATCAATGCACACAAAAAACGGGCAGTGCTTTTTGGAATGAGCCACGCTACAGGCGATATTATCATTACAACCGATGCAGATTGCACGCATACAACCGGTTGGATCAGTGCTATGATTGAGCGTTTTGATGAAAAGACTGCCATGGTATCAGGACCGGTCCTGTTTGACCATGGTGATGGTTTGTTTGGCAAGATGCAGATGCTGGAGTTTGCGGGATTGGTACTTTCCGGTGCGGGACTGATAGGTAATGGTACACCCGTGATTTGTAATGCGGCAAATCTTGCGTACAGAAAACGGGTTTTTGATGAGGTCGGAGGATTCAATGATATGATGCATGTCTCCTCCGGTGATGATGAACTGCTAATGCAAAAGATAGCTGCGCAGGGAAAATACGATATCAGGTTTTGCACTGCAACTGAAGCTGTGGTGAAGACAAGACCAAATGCAAATCTGAAAGAGTTTTACCGACAGAGAAAAAGATGGGCTAGCAAGAGTTTGCATTATCAGGATAAAGGTTTGATACTGCAACTGGTACTGATCTTCCTTTTTTATGTATCACTAGCGTTGGTACCCTTTGGAGTGCTGACACACCGTGTCTGGTTGTATGCAGGCGTGTATGCCATTGCAGGTAAGTGGTTGATGGAATATCTTGTTTTAAGGCAGGGAATTCCTCTCCTGTATCCCCGGCTGGATTTCCTTACTTTCTTTATTGCCCAGATCGTACATATCCCGTATATCATTATCTCAGCAATATCTGGCGCATTGGGCAATTATCAGTGGAAAGAGCGTAGGGTAAAGCGATGATGCATGTTTACCGTCCACCGGTATTGGTAAGAAAAATTTTCCCGGGAATCGTCTGGGAGAATAGAGGGGATGGAATTCTGCTCACGTTTGATGATGGACCTGTGCCCGGAATTACTGAAACAATACTTGAGCGACTGGATAAGCATGGAATCAAGGCTTTGTTTTTTGTGGTGGGGGAGCAGGCGAGGAAGTATCCGGAACTGTGCAGCGAGATTCTCCGTGCAGGGCACACCATAGGGAATCATACAGAGCATCACAAGCGGATGACCAGGATCAGTTCTCAGGAAGGATTGCAGGAGATTCAGTCTGTTCAGGATTTTTTCACTAAGGAATTTTCGATGGCACTGACATGGTTCCGTCCACCCCACGGAAGATTCAACAGGAGTACCCTGAAAACAGTTGAACAAGTATCATTGAAGATGATGATGTGGACGCTCTTAACCTACGACTTTGAAAACAATGAAACTACTGTGATACACAGTTATGACAAGTATCTCAGAAAAGACAGTATTGTGGTGCTGCATAATTCTACAAAATCAGAAAAGATCATTGTAAGATCAATTGATGCACTGGTGGAAAAGGCTACAGCGGCGGGGCTAACGATCGGGAGTCCGGCAGCATGAGTTGGTTTGAAATTGTCTTTGGAATTATTCTGGTGTTGTATGGTATTCAGGGTCTGATCATTGTCTATGGCTCATCAAAAAAGTTTAAGAAGGTAAAGAGTACCACCCTGCCCAGTGCAACAGTGATTGTTGCTGCCAGAAATGAAGAAGAGAATATCCTGAGGTGTATGGAAGCGCTGCATACGCTGAAGTATGATAACGGTGAACTTGAGATACTAATTGTTGATGATCATTCAACTGACCGGACGGCAGAGATTATTGATAGCTATATCAAGGATAAACCGGGCTTCAAAAAATTAGAAGCACCGGAACCATCCGGCACGCTGAGAGGAAAGGCGAATGCGCTGGACTTTGGTATAAAGAACGCCATGGGTGAGATCATCCTGACAACAGATGCAGATTGCGCAGTATCAGCAACATGGGCAGAAACGATAGTATCTTATTATACCGATGACGTAGGAATGGTATTTGGGTACACTGATCAGGAGACTGGATCGCAGTTTTATGGTATGCAGAGTCTCGATTTTATTTATCTGCTGAGTGTAGCGGCTTCAACGATCAATATTGACTATCCGACCAGTTGTATAGGGAATAATATGTCGTTCAGAAAGAGCGCATATCTTGACGTAGGCGGATATGGTGCCCTGCCTTTCAGCGTGACTGAAGATTTCAGGCTGATGATGGCGATTCATAAAACCGGAAAGCACCGTCTGGTTTATCCCAGGGATCCCGAAAGTATGGTGACATCGCAACCGTGCCCTGACTGGAAAATACTGCTGCACCAAAAGAAACGGTGGGCTGTTGGAGGGTTAGATTCAGCATTGTATGGGTTTGCGATCATGGCAACCGGATTTGCAGCAAATGCAATGGTGCTGATGCTTCCCCTTTTTTTTAGTGAAAATGGTTTCTATTTTGCACTCGTTAAATTTGCATTGGATGCCGGTATTCTGTTAGCTTCTTTGGTACCATTGAGGATAACGAATCATTTGAAGTATTTTGTTTCATTTCAGTTGTACTTCATTTTCTATGTACTGAGCCTGCCATTCATCGTTTTACCAAATAAAAAAGTTACCTGGAAAGAGCGTAAGTTCTGATGCTGCTGCTTTGTAATTATTATGTAACGTACCGGTGCAATGCGTTTTGCCATTTTTGTCATTTTGGTGATCATGCAGCATTCAAAAAGACGCCCTATGCAAGTCTGGATGATTTTCGGAATAATATCGTTCAACTGGAAGAACTGGGTGTGAAGTTCATTGATCTGACAGGCGGGGAGCCGCTGCTGAATCCGAATATTCACACGATGGCAGAATTTGCAAGAAGTCATGGTATGCAGACTAGCATCACGACGAACACCCTGTTGTACAAAAAGTTTGCGGAGAAACTGGCAGGACATGTAAATCTGCTCCATTTTTCTCTGGACAGTCCTGATAAGGAAGAGCATGATACAATCCGTGGTGTAGCCTGCTATGACTCAGTGTTTGAGAGTATAAAAATTGCGAAATCTATCGGAGAGTTTCCGGATATTCTGTTTACGGTAACCAATGATACGTACCGTAAACTGCCAGAGATGTATGAGATTGCGGTAAAACACGATCTGGTGTTGATAGTGAATCCGGTGTTCAGTTATTTTGGCAACCCGGGATTGCATGACGAGGCGCTGGATTACATTCAGCAGTTTGTCAGCGGGAAGCACTATGTTTATCTGAATGATGCGTATATTAAGTTACGGAGAGATAACGGCAACAGGATTGCAAACCCCTCATGCAAGGCTGTGAGCCGGGTAATCGTAATTTCACCCTATAATGAGATAATCCTGCCATGCTATCATTTTGAGCATGAAAAGGTACCAATTGACCGTCCGATCCGTGAGATAAGAGAGTCAGAAAAAATCAAGTATTACAAAAAGATGGAAGGCAGGTTCGACTTTTGTGAGGGGTGCACAGTGAACTGTTATTTTGAGCCATCGTTTGCATTCCCGACTAACCTTTACGGACTGCTCAGTCTGACCTCAAAATTCAAGTATGGTTATCACAAGCTTATCCGTCAGAGGATTAAGAAAATAATTTCATAGAACAACACTACTTATATGACCCGAATACAAACATTTCTTCTCCTGTTCATATTAATGCTGATCCCCATGAAGGCGCAGGATTTCGCACTGTTCCCATCGGCGTTACAATTCAAACCATTGGTTGCAAATTTTCTTGAACCAAGGATTGGTTTTCACTTCAAGACCGGAAAGAATGATTTACGGCTTGATATAGGTGCGTCGAGGGATATATTCCATCTTTCATCAGCGAGCGGAAAGTGGTCTGCCGGGGCAGATTTCTTTACCTATACAAAGCTTCGTGGGGAAAAGGATTTTCATTTTCCGGTAGATGCTGTTGATTATCTTTTTGGTTTTAATGGCGCATGGGAAAAGGAGATTAACGGGGTTGAGTACTCAGCCCGGCTTCGTTTTTCCCATATCAGCGCACACATGGTTGACGGACATTATGTACAAAGCACGAAATCATGGCGTGATGGAAGAAACCCCATTGTCTACAGCAGGGAGTTCCTTGAGCTGATGCCGACAATTAAGTTGGGTGATTTCAGGGGGTATGCAGGTTTTACGTATCTGATCCACACCACTCCTTCGACAATTAAAAAGACTATTCTGCAAGCAGGTGCGGAAATTTTTCCTGAAGAATTATCGTACAAATCACTCTATCCCTTTGCAGCATTTGACTGGAAAGTTGCCGATGAGGATAAGTTTTCCAGCACTTATATGCTGGGGGTCAAGTTCGGAAATGTTGATGCTGGTGGATTGAGTATTCTGTTAACCTATTACTCAGGTTATGATGTTCACGGTGAATATTATGATGAGCGTGACGAACATTTTTCTGTTGGTTTTAATATCGATTTGTGATGTCCACCGAGTTTAACCGAACCTATACGAAATCAGACCTGATGAGAAAAAAGGTGGGTGCAATACTTCTGCCAATTGTTGCGTTTATTCTGACTTTTATTTCGACAACAATTGCCGGTGTTATGTGGACAACCAATTTTTCGGGAGGTATTGAGCTGGCAGAGCTGGCGAATGGATTGCCCTATTCGATTTCCATCATTCTGGTGATGGGGTTCCATGAGTTCGGGCACTATTTTGCATCCCTTGCCCACAGGGTGAAAGCATCGCTGCCGTATTTTATTCCTTTCCCTCCGTTACCCGGATTCATCAATTT
This sequence comes from Bacteroidota bacterium, assembly GCA_023406915.1. Taxonomy (GTDB): domain Bacteria; phylum Bacteroidota; class Ignavibacteria; order Ignavibacteriales; family Ignavibacteriaceae; genus JAEXTR01. The sequence continues at coordinate 1,620 of JAEXTR010000351.1, read as the reverse complement.
TGGTACCATGGGGGCGGTGATCAGAACGAAAGCCCCTATAAAAACTAGGAGAGCTCTGCTCGACGTTGGTGCCGCGGGACCAATTGCAGGGTTTGTGGTTTCAGTAGTTTTACTTGTCTATGGGTTTCTCACTTTACCGGGTGTGGAGTATATCCTTGCGATACATCCAGATTACTTTTCACCTGAATATAGTAAAGGTGCAATCAGCCTCATTTTTGGTGATTCGATTTTGTTCTCAGGATTACGGAGTCTGCTTACCACACCAGATCAGTTTGTCCCACCGATGAGTGAAATTTATCACTATCCTTATTTATGTGCGGGCTGGTTCGGATTGTTTATAACTTCTATGAATCTATTACCTGTTGGTCAGCTTGACGGTGGTCATATCCTGTGTGCGATTGCAGGGAACAGGAAGCATCTTGCAGTTGCATCCGTAACAATGATAGCATTGATTATAATCGGTGTGCTGGGTGTTGTCAGTTCATTCTATCCTCTCCCGTTCGACATTGGATGGAGCGGGTGGCTGTTCTGGGCACTCTTGCTAAAGTTTGTCATAAAGGTAGAACATCCACCGGTTTCTGAATTTGAGGAGCTTGGCTGGGGCAGAAAACTGATCGGGTATGTCACGATGGTCATTTTTATTATCTCTTTTACGCACGCTCCATTTATTCTATCTTTTCAATAGTTTTTAGAAAAAATACTGATTTTTTTGATGAAAGAACGTAAAAACAAGTTTTTAGTGAATAATCTTCAATAGTATGCGAATTCTTATCCCCCTGATTCTTTTTGCCTTCGTGTTTACGGCATGCGAAAAGAGTTACGACACAACACTTGATCCGGTATCCACACAGTTTAAAGTTACCAGTATCGCAAGAATTGACAGTGTGTTTTTCAATCCCGCTGATTCAATGATTCTGCTGACTCTTGGTGTGCAGACGGATGCGAGTGACCTCCTGGCTTTTGCCAGAGTTTTTAATCCCTCGGGAGAAACGGTAAAAAACACCCCGGTATCATTGAAAGATGATGGCCTGCGTAATGAGTCCGGTGATCAGACGAGAGGTGATGGTGTTTTTTCGGGACGATTACCCATGAGCAGTGCATACCCGACGGGTGATTACATGGTTGAGTACTATGTAGAGCTGAAAAAGTCTGGGGTGCAGAGGTTCGTTTTTAATAATGGACAATCGAATCTTCCTCCTGTTATTTCAGATGTTACAGCTCCTGACAGTATTGTACTGCTCACTGAGCCGCGGATCTTTCTTATGACCGTTCGCGCTGAAGACGGAAATGGGAAACAGGATATTTCGAGTGTCAACTTTGTATCGTACCGACCTAATGGAACCACATCCGGAAACGCAATCCCCCTTTATGATAACGGATCAACCGAGAATGGTGATCTTTTTGCAGGCGACGGGATTTACTCTGTGATTGTAGTTCTTGATCCGAACAATCTTGCCGGCGGTAAGGGAGAGTATCGTTTCGAGTTTAAAGCGGTTGATCGTTCAGGTGCAATCAGTAATATTATCAACCATATTATTAAGGTGTTATGAAGAAGCAAATAATCATTGTACTGGTGTTTCTGCTTATTCAGACACTTTCAGCCCAGAATCGTCCGCTTGG
>JAEXTR010000009.1 GCA_023406915.1 Bacteroidota bacterium | reverse complement strand
GGTAATGACACCTGCAGATCTTGTGCTCAGGATAGCTCCAAACGCACCCGTCGAAACGAGTATTAAACTTGCTGTTGAAGTGAAGACGGGCAACGTCGTCATGAGTAATGATACTCTTGAATTGATTGTTGGTATTCCTACTTTTGCGTTCCTTGATTCTGCGAATACGGTAACCCAGCATTGGACAGTAACCTCTAATCCCGTGAACCCAAAGTGGGAAACAACGGGTAGTTCCTACCATACAGCCCCATTCTCATTCAGTGATAGTCCTACTGGAAATTATGTTGCGAATGCCACTGTAACGCTGACCTCGACAAACAATATCAACCTCACCCAATATCAGCAGCCAAAGCTGAGTTTCTGGACAAAGTATGATATCGAATCCGACTGGGATGCCGGGTTTGTACAGATCAGCACCAATAATGGCTCAACATGGACGAATCTATCGATGCCAAATTCGGTAGCCGCATCAGGAAACGGAAAGCAGACACCTGCCGGGGCACCAGTATATGAGGGTGTGCTTTCAGCCTGGACGAAACAGGAGGTCTCCCTTACTCCGTATGCGGGGCAGAATGTGAAACTTCGCTTCGAACTTCGTACGGATGGATCTATCCATAAACAGGGCTGGGAGCTGGATGATATTGGTATTTATGTGTACACCGTTGTTCCGGTTGAACTGACATCGTTCACATCTTCTCTCAACAACGGTACGGTTTCGCTCCAATGGTCAACTGCCACCGAAGTGAACAATAAAGGATTCGTGGTTGAAAGGTCAATAAATGGTGTATCCTGGGAGTCTGCCGGATTTGTTGAAGGAAGAGGTACTACTTCTGAATCGGTTACATACAGATATACCGAAAAGGCGACCGTCATCGGTACAATTTACTACCGTTTGAAGCAAACGGATTTTGATGGAACTTACAGGGTTTACGGACCAGTCTCAGTTGAAAACACTGTTCCTGTTGAGTATGCGCTTGAACAAAACTATCCGAATCCGTTTAATCCGTCAACCGTGATCACATTCTCACTGCCAAAGGAAGAACAGGTAAGACTCTCTGTGCTGAACACCCTTGGTGAGGAAGTTGACATTGTGACGAATCAAAGATTCCAGGCTGGTGTGCATCAGCTTAACTATCAGCCTCAGCAGCTGGCAGCCGGTGTGTATTTTTATAAAGTACAGGCAGGGTCATTTACCCAAATAAAGAAAATGATGCTGTTGAAATAACTTCTGATTGATAAGAATGCAAAAAGCCGGATCCGTGCTGCGGGGCCGGCTTTTTTGCTATTGTAGAAAAGCCGCCGCTTTACCCATCACAGTTGAAAAAGCTTCATCAACCAGAGGGGCATATTTGATTTCAGGTGAGAAGGGTCTAATGTGCGAATAGGGGTAGTCAAAGTCCAGTATGTCGACCGGGATCGGGATATTCCTGTAGCTCCCCTGCAAAGTGTTCATGACCTCGTGTGGTGGAACGACATCATCTTTTATTAGGGCTACCGCATAAATTCTGTCTGATAATGAAAGCATCCTTTCTTCGCGCAATTCACGGAAGTACCGGTATTTCAGGATAGACTTAAAGAAGTTCTGTTCAGGGTGCTCTTCACTCAGGTAGTGTCTGAGCCGCTCATCAGATTGAAATCCGGTATTTAGCTGTTCCTCGTAAAACTTTTGAATAGCAATCGAAGAGCGCATATCCATGATATACTTCGATATAGGATACATACGGTCTAAAGTGGCACCCCCACAGAATGCAAAAAAGCGAGAGCGATCAAGATAAGACTTCGGATTTGCTGCCAGTAGAATCAGTGAAAAGAATGCGCCAATTGAGTATCCAAAAAAATCGATAGTGGCGTCTTTATGAATGTAGGGGAACTCGCCCTGCCTGAGCGAAGAGATCATCTGGCGCATATCGATATATGTCTGGAACCCTGACCAGAATATTCTTTGCGGGTCGAGTTCGAGCCGCACGCTGATTGCAGCATTCACGAATGAAGAGGCTGAGTTATCTGTTGTGAGTGATCGAAGGTCAGAAACCTGCCGCATCTTTCTTGTGTCTGACCAGAGGTTTGGAGCGCGCTCCATGTGGAATGCAAGAGGGAAAAGTATCACTGCCTTTCCGGTTGCTTTGATCAGGGCATGCACCCACGGAAGGTACTTCGTCCACTTTTTTTCATTAAGACCATGGAAAAGGAATATAACACCTTTACACAGGGTGGAGTCATGCGGTGTAACGATGGTATAGGGGAAAAACTTGTTCTCACGTATATGGTAGTCATTAATCTCTATCACAGAATTTTCTTCTCTGGGGGGGATGGGCGTGGATTCCGAGAATAAAATCTTGTGTTCTTTGCACGCATAATGTTCAGCACCAGGGAGGATGTTTTCCCCGATTGAGATAAAGTCTCTTCTTGTAATCCTTAACTGCAACTCAGGATGTACAGATTCTTTCGCAGTATCAGAGAATACCTTATTCAGGATATTCTGGCATTCATAGTAATGCATGTTCACTCAGCCACCAGGAAATCTTCACGGTAAACCAGTAATACCGCTGACTGTGGAACAATGACGAGCTTTTCACCCCTGAATTCAATATGAATTGCCTCCTTTTTCAGGAAGATCAGGTAGTCACCTTCATGAATCTGAAGGGGGATATATCTTGCAGACTTTGTTGACTCTTTCCATGGTTCATCCTCTGAAGGCGTGCCTACGGCATACCCTGGCCCGACTTTCAGCGCATATCCTGACTGTACCTTATCGCGTTCATCAACTCCGGGGGGCAGGTACAAGCCGGATGAGGTTTTCTCACCGGCATTTGATGGGCGTACCAGTATCTTATCACCGACTATAATTATTTTCTCTAATTCCAGAACTTGCATTTCGATTCCAGTGTGTGTGAAGGAAATATCTGTGCTACAAATATACGAAATCCCTTTATGGTGCACTTTCAGGAGGTTTTAGTGGGATAGAGCGAAAACCGTTGAAAGCCCCATGGAGCCTTGCCTGCATTATCTGAAGAAAACTTCCTACATTTTAAACAGTAATTCCCACAATTATGAAGACAAAGAATAAGCATGATAGAAAAATGGAATGAGCGTTTTGCTTCGGCAGACTACTTTTATGGAACAGAACCCAATGAATACTTCAAGACTGAACTATTAAAAATCCAGATCGCAGGAAAAGCATTGTTACTTGGTGATGGCGAGGGAAGAAACTCAGTTTTTGCTGCTTCAAATGGATGGGAAGTTACTGCGGTGGACTGGAGTGAGGCAGCAAAAAGCAAGGCTGAAGCACTTGCCGGATTGTCGGGTGTCACTGTCAGATATGACGTGGTGGATTTGCGGTCATACGATCCGGGTGAAAATCAGTATGACCTGATCGGGCTGATCTTCGTGCATCTGGATGAAGTTGATAAACCAATTCTGCATGAAAAAATAATTCGCGCACTGAAGCCCGGCGGCAGGGTAATTATTGAAGTATATGATATTGAACAGCTGAAACGCACATCCGGTGGACCAAAGGACCCTGCGTTACTCTATACATTAGAGGAGATAGCGACAGATTTTATCGGACTTGAATTTGAAACCTTTATGAAGTCAACTATCTTCCTCAATGAAGGACCCGGTCACAAAGGTGAAGCAGAGGTGATCCGCTTTACCGGAATAAAGCAAAGTGTGGAGCAGGTGTGAGGTTCCTCTTTCTCAGTTATTACTGGCTCCCATCGGGTAAAGCATCCATTCATCTTCCTCTCGATCTAATCCGTCACTTTGTAAAAGCAGGGCATCAGTGTACAGTACTTACGGTGGAGGAGGATGGTTTCACGCAAAAGGAGAAAGATGCGGTAGTAACTGTTCCCGGTAGTGTTGATGTACATCGTACGTTCACGCTAGAGCCGTTTATGCTTTACAAGCTCTTCATCGGAAAGAAACCTGGTGAACAGTTGGTAGCATCAGAAACGATCTCAAAAGAAAATACCAGTCTGTCACACAGGATCAGTCTTTGGATCAGGCTGAATCTGTTTGTGCCGGATGCAAGGATAGGGTGGTACCCTTTCGCAGTGGGCAAGGGAAGGAAGCTGCTTCAGGAGAGTAACTTCGATGCTATCATCAGTGTGGGGCCACCCCATAGCGTTCATTTGGCAGCGCGAAAACTTTCAAAGAAATCTGGTGTTCCCTATATCCCCATTTTTATTGACCCCTGGGTTGATATTGCTTATTATAAGGGATTACAGCGAAGCAATTGCACCCGAAGCTTCGATACTAAACTGGAAGCTGCCACAGTGCGTGATGCGCTTTTTTCTGTGCTCGTAACAGAAACACTATTGCGTGACTTTCAGATTAAATATCCTCCCCATGCAGACAGGATGCATACCCTTTATTGGGGTTACGATGAAGACCGTTTCCCTGAATCATTCGAGAAAACCTCCAGTGATGAAAAGGTAATACTTCATGCCGGAAACATTTTTGATTTTCAGAATCCTGCAGCACTGTGGAAGGAAATTAAAAGACGTATTGATCAGGGTGAACAATACAAGATCCGGTTTATTGGTACTGTGGCACCCGCTGTAAAAG
>JAEXTR010000004.1 GCA_023406915.1 Bacteroidota bacterium | reverse complement strand
CTCCTCATCGCGTAGCAGGATACTGGCACCATTGGTCAGGGTAACAAGGCGCTTCTGCAGTCCCTCATTATCAATGATCTGCTTTTCCCCTGCAATACCAAGCGTCTGCAGAAGGGCATACAGCTCCTGCAAAGCGATCTGTTCTGCATCACGGGCTTCGGAAAATCTCATTACCGGCAGCAGGACAATCGTCAGGTCCCGTGGTGCAGCAAATGCACACACACGCAGGAAATCTTCAAGATTCTCCATACCGTCCCAGATGTAGTTCAGCTTAATACCCTCAAAACCGGCTGCAATGGCAGCATCAATCCCATCAAGCACCAGCTGCAGCTTCCGTTCGGAGCCGCCATTATTCTGCCTGAATTTTTCTGCATCCATAGTATAAAGGCTGATATTCAGGCGGTGCAATCCGGCTTCCCTCAGGGGTTGTGCAAGTTTTTTCAGGGTAATACCATTGGTGATCATGGAAAGATCCTTTACGCCCATGCCGGCAATGCCCTTTACAATATCAATAATCTCAGGGTGAAGGGTTGGTTCGCCGCCGGTCAGCTTAAATTTCGTATAGCCAAGTTCCTGCGCTATGCTGCAGGTATACACCACATCAGCCGCACTCAGCATATCCGATGCACTGTTCTTCTCCTGTCCTTCGTTGTGGCAGAAGTAGCAGGAAAGATTACACTTGCTGGTCAGTGAAATACGGAAATATGTGGTTTTATTTTTCATGTTCTCTTTTGTCTTATTGAAGGATGCTTTATTTTTAACGATGTTCATGTTTTGGCTGTCCGTTCTTTTAAATAATTCCGGCAGGCTCAGCACATTTGTTTTCTGTGCCTGCACTTAATAGGAGGGTACAAGTATTGCTTTTTCCAAATGAATGGGGAACAAACATCCGGGGAGGTAAAAAGTATCAGCAAAAGAAATGACGCAACTGCAATGAACACTTTTGTTCTTCGTAAAATTACTTGTATAGCAGCAATATGAAATCGCTGGTTCTTTATGACAACCTGACTAGAACTTTCAACCAGAGTCCTTTTCTCTGGCTGCAGCTTTGTTTCCGTTTTTAAGAATGAATTATCAGAATAGTGCTTTGAAACTCAATAATTTTCCTTAATTTACGATCAGGTACTCAACTATTTTATAGCTAATTCAGGAAGTACATTATGGATAAAAAACTGCAGCTTCTGAAAAAAGAGAGAAATCTTAAAGATCGGGAAATCAGAAAGCTTAAGAGAACAGTCACAGTCACTGATGCCGCTGAAGAAAAACGGGCAAAATCGTTGGAAAAGGGGGCAGTCTGGCTCATACCTGATAAATCCGTACCTTTTGACGCAAAACGCGAACTCAAGGATATCAAACCCTTTGGTCGCCCATGCCTCTGTCTGCATACCCCCATAAAATTTCATTCCGAAGACCTCGTTACTATGGCACCTGGCACCTCAAAGCCGCATCGTTTTGGTCCTCGTGCCGCTGATCCTGTCCTCTTTGCAAAGGTCCCGCCGGAGCGCCTTCATGAAAACACCTACTTTCTTCTCTATTTCTGGTGGAACGCACGACAGAAAACACTCATCAGTCCCTGCACAAAGCTGAGTAAATCCCTGTTATCCATAGCATCTAAACTACAGAGGCAGTATGGCATCTGAAAAGAAACCTAAGAAACCTGCAAAGTATAACATTGCAGATTATGTGAGATCTATGTACCTCCTGATCCGGGATGGCGGCACCGATAGTAAAAATATCCAAACCAAACTATCTGATCAGTTACTCAAGTTCACCTCCCATCTTCTGCAGAGGGAAGTCAGCGATAGTGGTAACAGGGCTGAGGTCGTTGCAGAAACCATGGCAAACCTCAAAGTGGCAATGATCAGGCAAATCGAAAATCCCCCTGCGGCAGGTGCTTTCTCCTTTGATGAGGTAGCCCGGAAGAACGAAGAAAATGACAAACGCATCATCAGCTTCGTTGCCTCTGTTATCAGAACAGGAGGACGCAAAACGCTCTTAACACAGGCTGGCAGGTATAACCAGGAACTGACCCTCGCAATCCAGCGTGATATTCGCTCCCTTATCAGTTCAGGTAAAATCCTCCAGCACAAAAATCTGTTCTGTACTCTTGCCCCTGGCTTGCCTCCCCAAAAGGAACCCGATAAAGCCGTTTTTTCTGCCAAATCACCCTTAAATCACAGCGTTGTGAAGCAGTCTATACTTTTTTGTCTGCAGGAAATGGAAAATTCCACATCGTCTCTCTCTCAATTAACAGATGCCGTAAGAAAGCACCTCAACCTGATGAGTTATCAGGAAGATTCTCTGAACCTTATGGAAGAGAATCTGAATGAGGGGCAGGGCAGCAAACAACCCGTCTCGGAGGATGCTGCTGATGGTATTGTGATCAATGAAACTGAGCCCCTGGCTCAGGAGATTTTCCTGCGTGTTTTGAAGAAACTGCCTCAGGGAAACAAGGGCAGGGATATGCTTTTTTGTTATGTAAAGTATCAGCTTGACCCTGAGGGCATAAGACCCGGTCTCGAAGAACTTGCCAGGGAAATTGGCGTAAAATCACCCCAGACTATCCTCAATTATTGCGAAAAATTTGAAGCGATTATGAAAGCCGAAGTAAAGAAAATTGAATTCAACGAAACTGAAAAGAAGTGGCTCATTGTGTCACTCTGTAAACTAATGATAGGGGAGGCTGAAAACAATGGCTAAGATCATTCCATTGAAATCCAAATACGCACCAGGCGAGGTTTGGAGATCAGAGTTTTTACATGAATATGTTATGATAACCAATTCCTCAGCGGTTGATACATACCAGGCTGTTCGTGCAGTCGTCCTGTGCCCTGCCGAAAATTTCGGTGATGGCACGGATGTTATCGTCACACCAACAACCGGTATGAAACTGTATATGCCGCAAAAGCGTGTGGCTCTCCGTGTAACGGATGCAATCTTTCCTCTCTCCGACCTTGTTTTTAAGGTCGGTGAGCTCCCGGCTCAGTCGGTAAAAAAGGTGATTGCCTCCCTGAAGAACAAAAATTTCATGTACACTGAGTATGCCATGAAAACCATTCATCAGTATCTTGACCGTCTTGATCTCCTCCGCACCGTTGCCCTTGAAAAGTATGAGCAATCCGCTGTGGAGGCACCTGCCGCTGCTGCAAAACCTGCCGCCGCCGCGAAACCTGTTATCATCGGTTTCCTCAGGTCCGTGGATGGCTCCCATACTTTCAAAAAAAGCGGTTATGATATCTATCGCGGAGTGGCTGATGATGGTGGCCTCAATCAGCAGATATCTGAACTTTCCGCCAGGGTTTGGAAGGAAAAGAATAAATCGCTGATTCTGAAAGATGACAACTCAGAAGTCTTCCTTGTTCTTATTGAACAGACTCTTTTCCTCTCAGTCAGCAGTTTTACCGTGCGCTCCGTTTCCGGTATCGAATTAAAGTCTGGTAGAAAAACCCTTAAAACCGGTGACACATCATACCAGCTTACTGATAACTGGTGCATCGCACCCTTCAGGGCAGGTACTCTTCCTTCAGGAACTGCTCTGCTCTCTTTCTCGCTTGATGACCAAAAGTTTTCTGTTGAGGTGAAATTATGAACAACAGCACCAAACGGAGGGGAAGCGCATCGACTCCTGAAGCCCGCATGCGTAAATACAAAGAGCTTGAACGGTTTTATGAAGCTGCTTCTTTAGCCAGGGAACTCGCCGCAGCTGCCCGTAAGGCGGGTGATATCCTTGGCACGGTGTATCTGTCAAATGAGGAAAAGGCTGCCCTGAAAAGTCAGTCATTTGACGCACTGAATAAACCCGGCATTGCACTCTTCCCGGTGTATGGTATGAATGATAACTCTCGTCTGCTTGCAGTAAAAGTCTGCCCCGCCGATGAGGAAAAAGACGCGCTGCCTGTCCCAAAGGGGATCGGCATTGCCGTGCAGCAGGCGATGGATGCACTGTTTGTAAAGCTCGCCAATGATACTCGTGTCGCGCCTGCATCGCGGCCCCTGTGCGCTATTCTCGACTATTCATTTGATGATCTCAGATTCAGCTTTACTACCCCTTCTGGTAAACCCGTAAGCAAAGAATCCTTCCAGAAAGAATCCTTTTTACTCGCCCTTGCAGTAGCCATCGTAAGCTATTTGCTCAACAGGTCAGTGCCATCCGGTACCGTCTTTACTGGTGTCATCAATAGGAGTGGTATCCTTGAGGTGCCCGGATCAGTCAGTGAAAAACATAGATTCCTGAAGGCTGAGCGGGAAAAACCATTCAGACTCTACGCATATATGACCAATAGTATTGAGGGTGTTGAAAAGGTAAGTTCTTTAGAAGGATTGCTATGGACCCTGTTCAGGGCAGCTGCTGTAAATCCCGAAGAGGTAAAAATTGAGAAAAAGTTTTATGTTTCCTCCAGAAGAGTAGTGAAAACTGCTGATAGAAAAGAGACGATGATGATCACATTTCATTATATCGAAAAGCTTGATACCTCCTATGCCAGAAAGATTTACGCCTTTTTTAAATCAGTATTTCCAGCACTAATAAGTGAGCAGGGCATTATTCTTGATAATCTGAGGATATCATATCTTGCCCCCATGCTGATGACATTCCTCCGTCCAAATGCAATCAATAACTTTGTTTCGATCCGGAATTGGTCCCTAAAGGATGAGGAAACAAAGGTATCAGAGGCTGTGGTTGTCTGTGCTGCAGAAAAAGGGAAACCCACCCGGAAGGAAGGTGAATGCTTCAGCTTTTCATTGGATACTTCTCCTCAATAAGGTGGCAGCACCACACTCAGAGGGGGATGAAGGTGGATTAAAAAAAATGAGTTTACTGTTTCAATAAACGGCATCAATGTATGCCACTCAATTGCACTAAATAATAGGTGAATCGTATGACCCAACAATCTGCTGATATGGCAGTCACGATGCTTGCGGCACTGTGTGCCGATATTGGCGTGCTGCATTGGCGCAGTCAGGGTGCCCCGGATAATGGTGATATCCGGTCGCTCAGCCTCGGGTTCGCAAAGGAGCATATTGTGCCTCTTTTACAATCCGGTGCTGAAAGGGAATCCTTTCTTTCGCTCCTTGCAGCATCAGGCAGTTCTGAGGAACAGCTGATCAGT
>JAEXTR010000003.1 GCA_023406915.1 Bacteroidota bacterium | reverse complement strand
CTGTACGGGTGACGGTGACGGTAGCGTTTGTGCCAGCTGGCAGTGTTGTGAAGTTTAAGGTGGCTCCCGCAGTTGGATAGGTTACTTGCGGTGCTGCATTTGTTACAGGAAGTGGTTCGGCTTTACCTATGTAAGGGTCAAAATCCACATTTCCAGAAATTTTTGTAACAATGACTGTTGGGTCTGAAGATCCCCACCAGTTGTTTTTTGCATTCAAAGTCCCTGCAACAGCACCGTTGAAGGCAGCAAATCCGCCATCCAACTCAGTGATGCTATTGTTAGAGAATACTATACTTTTACCAGTAATGTTGCCACCATTTCTGACTGCAATTCCCGTATAGCCTTTTTGAATTGTATTATGACGAATTACAACATTTCCGGTGAAATCTGATCCATACAGGCGAATTGCCCCACGATCATTTTCCTGTGACGTAAAATTCGCATTTTTTATTGAATTGCCTTCAACAACTGCATTGCCAATTGTATTAGCAAGTTGAATACCCTGATAACCCGTATTCTCTAAAGTATTTCCGATTACTTCGACTGATGTGATATTGTCAAGGAGAATACCAGCATAATAGATATCCTTAAAGAAGTTATGATTTACTTTTGCTGAATTAAGTGCTTGTAACTGAATAGCACTTGGATTTTGAAAAGTTGGTGAAGTGACATAGTTCGTAAACCGGTTCTTCTCTATTACAACATCTGCCCATGTTGTAGTGGAACCAGAGAAGAGATTAATCCCATTCGTTACAATGTTATTCTTAAATGTAACCGATGATGTATTTGCCGGTGTAGTATAATTAGCGTCATGCAAGGGTGAGCCACCCTCGATTGAAAAACCATCCACGACAACATTGAGATTACCATTCTTTACTGTGAATGCACGTCCGTTATTTGTCAACTGAATCATTGATTCAGTGAGGCGAGAGCCAGTATTGGGATTGATTCCATAGTTTGCACCACGGATTTCAACGCTCTTTGTAACATCAACCTGCTCAGTATATGTGCCAGGTTTAACCAGAAGGATGTCACCATCGTTAGCCAGGTTGACATTGCTCTGGATCTTATCACTGATAATCATTGATTTAGGATATCCACCAGCATCAGTATATGTGCGAGGTGTAAAGGTAGCTGGATCAGACAATGTTATAGCTGCATTGCCAAAAGTATTGGTTGACCATATTTCAGACCAATTGAATTCATTCGCTGTATAGCCGCCTTCATTTCCTCTAACACGAATATAATCTACATATCCAGTCGCTGGAAATTGGTTGCCAGAGATTCGGGCACCGCCAACCGGTTGAACTATCCAACCCTGAACAGGGTTTGCACCATTCCATCCGCGAAAGGCGATTCCATAGTAAGCGTTTGATCCGTCAAAGATGTTATTAACAATACCTCTGTTATTATTCAGAGGTGTTAATCCTACTCCATTATTTATACTGATGAGTGAATTTGATAACCGATTATTGGCAATATTGTACGATTCTAATGGTTTGGTTTCCCATTTCCCCAAGTACAATGATCCATAAGAAACCGGATTAAGCCAGCAATAGCGTATAGTAAAATTATCACCGACTACTTCAATAGTTTTATTGTCGTTTATCACTCCGGCGTCATTATAATTGTTGCCAACTTTTAACCCTTCCAATGTTACTCCGGCACCTTCAACGAAAACTCCTGATGGACCAAAGTTTGCAGTAGAGTTTGTCGTGAATTCGACAGAAGCGTTGTTGGGATCTGTGATAGGATTACCTGAGGCATCAAGACCTTTCAGAGTAATATTGTTTTTAGCAATGTAGAGACCAAATTTGTGTGGGCCGTTCGTTCCTTGAACATAGCGATTTCCCGTGGAGACTCTACCATAATTACCTGCATAGATATTGATGGTACTACCATCTTCAGCCGCATCAATCGCATACTGGATACTCATACCAACTTTAACGAAGTGATCACCAATCGAATTGCATACTGCTGATAGATCAGGTTGATTAAATCCAAGTGCCTGATCAAGAGCTAATTGCAGAGTTTTATGATACCATACATAATTGCTAAAGTTGACAGCCTTCCCTGCAAGCGTTCCAATAAAACTATTACGGGTTTGGTAAGAATAACCGTTTACAATAATATTTGTATTTTCAAATCCATAACCTTTTTCTGAATAAATCTGTGGAACATCAGAAATTGAACACGAAGTACCATTGATGGTAACATTACTTGATCCGCGACCAAAGTACTCAGGTTTCGAGCAATACACTGCAACACCGCCCCAGGCATTTCCCGAGGTTGTAACGTTTGAGATTGTTACATTATTGCAACCAGTGATCTGCACACCGTTTCCCCCAGTGGCATTTGTTGATACGATATTGGTTAATGTGACGTTATCAACACCATGAACATCTATACCGGTTCTCTTAGCGCCGTTGACTTTTACGTTCTCGACAGTAATATTCGAAATAATTTCTTTGGGTGAATTATCAGCACCTGAAATGTGAACTGGGAAACCTCCATCAGCAGGGCGTGGGATAATAGTTACATTCTTAAGTGCAGAATTCGATTTGCTGAATTTAACTCCCCAGGCGTTAGCCGGAACTGCAGCAACATTTATGATTACCGTGTTGACATCAGTTCCAACAATTGAGAGTTGTTTACTGATAGTCAGCGTTGCTGTCTGTACATACGTACCAGCTGCCAACTGAATAATGTCCCCATCAGCGGATGCATCTATGGCAGCCTGAATGGTTGCGTATGTGCCTGGTACATTCCGCGTTGTTTGTGCCATTATTGGCAATGCCATCATCATGATGACGAGAAAACAAAGTATCTTTTTCATAAGTAACCCTATGGTTTATGAGTAAAATTAGAGCGAAAGAATCGCTGAAACGATGCAGCGTGGGATTGCAAAATCAGTGCCATAGGTAAAACTGCGAATTTGAAGCGAAATCGAAGAGTAGTCGGAGTGGTTCGTTAAATTATTTAATTTAAAGTTAAAAGATTTAACGGGAAGAGTTTTATGCGATTGGATGGAGTGCATGACTTGGTACCAAAACAGGTGCAGCAGATTGGGATGCACTGCTCTTTAATAAAGGGAGATTGAGAACATGGATATCTGAATGGGGAAGGGAGACCAATGAAAAAATAGCATCGTTATTGGTTGAAGGTTCAGTATCGGAAATGGAAACGGTTTCCTTAATACTGTCTGCAAGGAGTAAATAGGACTGGTGCTTGTAATCAACAACGATAAGCCTTCCGGTATTGGGGATTGAAACTCGCTTGTGCCCAAGAAGTTCGACAATATCAAAGCAATGCATCTTCTTTCCGAACAATCTGATGGTTGACCCGTGTATGGAATTGAGAAACTTGGGTGAGAAGACATCACCTGCCTTGATGAGTGACGTAACATAATCCAGTTCTACACCGCACTGTTCGCCAGCTGCCTTGAAAAGTAGTAAGTTCATTTGAGCCAATCGTGAAATAAATCATAATTACAAAAAGTATGCCATCATAAAAGGATCATTTTTAGGCGAAAAACAGGTTTTCTGTTCGTGAAGTGAATGGGAGTGTAAAATCTTTTAACAAACTGTTAAATTATTTAATGGAGCACATTCGTTGTCAGGTTGGTGATTTTTTGTTGGGTCTTATGAATAATGTATATTTTGTTGTTTTATTGTATTCCTTGTCAGCAGGGTACAGAGAAAGAGGATACTCGGTGATCAAATGAAAGAGTTATCGATGGAGCAGAAAAAATCAAAGACGAAAATCAAATCAAACGAAAAAGTGAATGTGAAGGCTGAGCCTGAAACCGCTGGTTTGGCTGATTCAGTCACCGAACCGGCAACCAGTAAGGACTGTGAGCAACTGCTTGCTGTGCAATCGTATCTGAATTCGATCATTGCCCATAACCTAACCGGTCCGCTCCAGGGGATGCTCGGTTTTACAGAGTTTCTGGCGAATGATTTTGAGGAAGAAGGAGATGAGCGTAGGGCTCGATACCTGACATACCTCCGAGAAACAGCAGCCACCCTCTATCAGACCATTGTGAACCTGGTGTTATGGTCCCGGCAGGTAAAAGAGTCACTTGTTCCGGAAGGCCAACCGGTGTACATCAGGGATATCCTTGATGCGGGATTGGTTCTTAACCGGGGGAGTATCCTCACCAAGGAGCTGACGATGGACGTCAATCTGCGTGATTTTGGTATGATACGGAGTGACCAGCATTTATTGGGAATCGTAACTGGAAACCTGCTTCAGTATGCCATCCGGAATTGTGTACCTAAGGGGGTGGTTACGATCGGTTTTACGAAAAAGAAAGATGCAAAGACGGTGCTTTTTAAGTTCCAGGGAAGTGATCTGGATGTTGATGTATGCAAAAGGTATGGAAAAATTCCGTTGACGCCAGAGCGTTTCAGTGCGAAGGAGATCAATAATGAGTTGGGATTGATTACAGCGTTTGAAGTGGCGGCTATGCTGGGGATAGAGATTACGATGAAGGCGCTAATTACGAAGGAGATTAGGATAAACATGAAATTTAATTGATTCCGCCTCCGGCGTAGGACAATGGAGAAAGAACGGTGATTTTGCAGGAAGGGGGAGAAAGCGTATATTATAGATCTGATTTTAAAAAGTTTGCCGGGTAGCAGTTAACAGGTTGGTGCCCAACCCCGCCAGGACCGAAAGGTAGCAACGGTAAGTATTCAATCTGTGTAATTGTGATCCCGGTTTTTTATTGTCCGGGGGCTATTGAGAAATACCGTACTTCAAGGTCATTGAAGAAGTTGGCTGCTGTACGGTGAAACATTGTCAGTCTTCTATCCCCAAAATACCTGTCTGCCTGATCTTTGTCCCTGAATTGAAATACTATCATCTCATCAATGGTGCTCTCGCCAGCCAACGATTGTTCTGATTTCCATCTGGTGATGGTGCATTCATCTGATGACGAGAAGAGGGTTTGATACGCGGCATTGAAAAATTCAATTGCCTCAGATGGTGCATTGCGCCTGAGGGCAAAAGTAACTTTATACATCACACTCCATACCAACAGTGTGAATAATGTAATCGAGCAGTATGCGCTCCTGATCATAATACTTTTCATCGGCTTCCAGTATCATCAGGAATCGTTCATCCTTGCATTTCACAATAAAATACTGCACGATTTTTTCATCTTTTCTCACAACGCCAGTCATCTGGAAATCCAGAACGCCTTTATACGACGAACTGAACGCATATCCGGTCAGGTCGTTTGCATTCATCCGGATAGGTAACTTCGCAAAGTAGAGTGTTGCCTTTTTCTCAGGGTGACGGATGCTATGTCCGCGCAATGGACGACTGATGTGCCCGGTGATTTCTGTATCATCATTGATTACCCATTTTGGTGGCAGGTAATACATCAGGTTTTCGTACAGATTTGAGAAAACGAGATATCTGCTTTGCTCCTTCAGTCCCTCGAGTTCATTATCAAGGCTATCCAACGGAATAGGGTTTGTGATGGAATAGTAGTCATCTGATTTTGGGTAATTCCGGATTTTCGAAGTGATCAGGGAGTCATACGCACTCTCGGAATCAAAAAAGACATTTTCCCCTGGTACAGGTGTTCTGGTAAACACCTCAATGGATGATAAGGGGAGGGAAGAACGGTTCTCTACTTCAAACTTCAGTTCGGTTGCAGTAGCATGAATAAGGTGTTTTGCTATTCTTTCAGAAGGCGAGAAGCAATCCGTGTATGTACGGAGTACTTTGGCAACTGAATCATCAACCACTGAGTATGCATGCAGTCTGGAAACGATGATATTGTTCCCGGTTACAAATCGTTCGGTCAGCGTAATGAAATGGATATCTTCTCCCTTTAAATCGCCAGCGGAAAGATCACCGTTCACATCAAGGTCGCAAACCCGCAACCGGTACTGCTGATCAAAGATGCAGAATCTGTTTAGGTAGGGGAGCCTGTGCTGAAGCGTTACGAGGTAGTACGAATTCTTGTGGATTGTTACTTCAGTAAGCTGATACTCTGTATAGTCTTCAGGCAGTGAAACCGGATCAAAAAAGTTACCGAGTGAATCAAGTGCATGCTTATCCTTTGCAATTGCCTTACGAAGCAGTTTGTTGAAATCCTCCTTTGATTTCGAGTGCACGGGGGTTTCGGAGCAACCCGATAGCAAGAATAGGGATATACCTGCAAGGATCAGGATATGGATTTTAAATAGATACTTCATCAGATATTTTGTACTTTCAGCTTTACAGCAGTTCAGCCAGTTTTATAGAATCCGCAATCATTCGGTTCATATATGGCGAATATTTTAGCAAATCAGGGTTATTCACAACGGGAACATCATGAAAGATAATCATCTCCTGTTTTTCAGGAATCTTACCGGCATCACCAAGCGGAAGTCCGCGGTGTGAAACCGTAGCAAAATCGAGTTTGACGCGGTCCTTAATAAAATAAAAGTACTTGCCATTATAGAGTGCCTGCAGTCTTTGCGGCATTATGACTGACTTATATTCATCTGCAGTGTACCTCAGGTATTTATCGTTTTCCTTGGTGAATGCCAGCGTCACCGCATTCTTTCCACTATGAATCAGTACCGGTGTTCCGTATTCAGTTTTTGAATACACTTCCTCAGCATCCTCGCGGGATACCCTCAGGCAACCATGAGAGCTGGGCTTTACCCCAAGGAACTGGTAATATCCATTCCCGAGCAACCCATGGAATCCGATACCATAATTAAACCCCATCCAGTGGAGCATGACTGCATTATTAAACTGGACAGAGATTTGCTTTGGTGATCTGGTCTGAATCACGTACAAACCTTCACGGGTAAGGATACCATCAGTAATTGCCTCGGTACCGGAAGAAATTTTAAAGCGTATCACTGAACCATTTCTTTGGTGCAGGTATGCCATCTGGGTGGCAAGGTTTACTTCAACAAAACTGTTTTTTTCTGTGTAGAGCGTGTCCCGCAAATTTGGCAGAAAATCCTTCATGAGGGGGAGTTCCTGGTACTCAGGAACTATAGGTTCATTCTCCTTTTCCGGGATAATATATCCTGTTGCAAAAAGGAGCAGGAAGAAGAGGAGTATGAAGAGTGATGATTTCATGATTCATTCTGACGGTTGAAATACTCGAAAATCAGTGTTGCCTTTTTTTCACCAACGGTTTCGGTGAGTTGTTCGAGCGTGGCTTTCTTAATTTCAAAAACACTACCATAAGAATTTAACAATTTCTGAGCTAATTTTTCACCTATTCCCTGGATGGAGGTTAGTTCAGTAGTGATAATCCGCTTCTCTCGCTTCTGCCTGTGGAATGTTACTGCGAAGCGGTGTGCTTCATCCCGAAGTCGCTGAAGGAGCTTCAAACCTGAAGAGGTTTTTGGAATGTTTACAGGAAGACTTTGCCCCGGGATAAATACCTCCTCGAATCTTTTTGCTAATCCGATGATTGGTATTGCTGGTACTTCAATTTTCTTCAAGGCAGCCACCGCGGCAGAAAGTTGTCCTTTCCCTCCATCAACTATGATCAGGTCAGGGAATGGTTGTTTTTCATCAAGGAGCCGTTTATATCTGCGTGAGATTACTTCATGCATCGAAGCAAAATCATCCGGTCCTTCCACCGTTTTAATACTGAACTTACGGTACTCACTCTTCTTTGGTCTGCCTTTTTCAAAGACTACCATACTCGCAACAGGGTCTTCTCCCTGTGAATTCGAATTGTCAAAGCACTCGATGCGCATAGGTGGTTTTGGCAGCCTAAGGTCGCGTTGCAGTGCAGTGACAGGGAAGGGTACTGATCCCTCCGCCTTCAGTTTTTTAAGTTTAATTTCTGATAATTGCAGGCGGGCATTCTCCTTAGCCATCTTCAGAAGAGATACCAGTGTACCTCTTTTCGGGGTATGGAATGAAGTGCTTTTCCCTGCTTGAGCCTTCAAAAAATCAATAATTTCATCAACTTCATCGGGTTCCACCTCCGTAATAATTTCTTCAGGCAACTCATCTGTGTCAGAATAGTATTGTTTGATAAGTGCTGAGAGAAGTTCTGGTTCAGATTCATCACCCACGATGTGAAGGCGTAATGAGCGCTTCCCGATCAGTTTACCGTTTCGAACGATAAACAGTGAGGAGGTCGCGTCCTTACCATCTGCAAAAAGGGCAATAACATCACGATCAGCAAAGTCAGGGGTGACTGCCTTCTGTTTTTCGCTAATCTTTTCCAGATGCATTATTTTATCACGGCACTCAGCAGCCCTTTCAAAGAAGAGGAGCGTTGAGGCAGTTTCCATCTGCTCCCTGATTTCGGTAATCAGATCGTCCGTCTTTCCCGAAAGCAGTTTCATCACCTGTTTTACCATAATCCCGTATTCTTCGGGCGAAATAAGACCTTCACAGGGTCCATCACATTTTTTAATATGGTATTCGAGACACAGACTAAATTTTTTAGCCTCTATGGAGGAAATTTCGAGTGGAAGTTTACAGCTCCGTATCCGGAAGACCCTGTTAATCATCTGGAGTGCTGCACGCATACTGCGTACATCGGTATATGGTCCGAAGTATTTACTGCCGTCCCGGATAACATTGCGCGTCGGAAAAATCCTTGGATAGAGTTCTTTTGTGACCCTGATGTAGGGAAAAGTCTTATCATCCTTTAGATTGACGTTATACCGGGGCTTCAGGAGTTTGATCAGATTGTTTTCAAGAATGAGGGCTTCGATCTCATTATCAGTGGCGATAATCTCAATATCATCAGCCTTCCGGGTCATAGAAAGAATACGGGCTGAGGGGAGGTTTCTCTGAAAATAGGAGCGGACACGATTGCGCAGGTTTATAGCCTTGCCAACATAGAGGACTTTCCCGGCAGATTTGAACTGATAAACACCGGGTGACTGGGGGATATTTTCTAATTTGGCGCGGATGGTTTCATGCATACGAAACAGGAGGATACAATGT